>NZ_JBRIMB010000022.1:0-69762 GCF_052977265.1 Shewanella sp. 0m-8
CATGATTATACGCCTATCCTTGACTCTTTTTAGAGTACAGTTTGATAAGCAGTTACACAAAGTTAGTTACAGTCTCTTTACTGATGTTTTAAGCGGCAAGGCTTTTTGTCATTTATGGCACCTAACATATATAGTCTCTTAATCAACTTTAGCCACCACCTTACTGCAACACAGTCCTCAACACTCTCTTTAACACTGTCTTTAACACTGTCTTTAGCACTGTCCTCAACATTGTCTTTAACACTGCCTTCAACATAGTCTTTAACATAGATAGTCTTCAACATTGGCTGTAATAGTATTACAGCAACCTCAGACTAAAACCGAGCAAGCATCCAAGCTCGTCATATAGCACGTCTATCCATTCGTCCTATGTCGGCATTAACTTGGTACCTAAGTCCGTTATTTCGCTCTTGTTGCGAGTATAATGGCGCCTGGCTTCATCTTATTCAAAAAGTGTCGACTTATAGGGCTATGTTCAGCTGCTCTTTACTTACCTCGATGACTCGATGTTGCTTATTGAGCTGATTATTTAACCCTGCTATAGCAGCGTTATGCATTTAATTAGATTTATATTGAGGTTTGTTTTGTCTGCTTTTTATCATAGTTGCCGCTATTTCTTTATCCCTCTTCTATTCACTGCGCTGGCTCTGATGATGAGTGAGATCTATCAAGCTCAGCTGCAGGTTTGGCAAGGGAGGATTGAACAACTTCCTTTTTGGTTGCTACCAGCTGGAGTTGTGATTGCACTGCAATTTAACCGAAGTCGCTTAGCGTATCTGGCGCTGTTAATGCTGGCTTACTATCTGTGTTCGTCGGGTGTTTTCTTTGGCAAGCTAGCAGTGAGTCAGCATTCGGATCTGCTGTTGCTGGGGGGAGCGTTCACCATCACCTGGTTTGCTTTCATTAAAGACAGGGGGCTTTTTTCTCCACATAGCTTGGTGAGAGGGCTTGGGATAATACTGAGCTTTTTGGTTGCTTTCGTTTGGATCTGGGCTAACACACAATTTAATACGGAGCTGGACTCTTATCTTATTGAACCCTTGAATGTAGATATTCGCATACAGTCCCCATTGTATCTCTGCGTCGCGTTAGTGTTTATTCGTGGGGTTTGGCAGGCAAACTTAGTTAACACCTCCATCTTCATCACCTTGGTGCTTTGGGCTATACACTTTATTTCGCCAGCATTACTGCCGCAGTCTATTTCGATGACGGCATTAGCCACTATTTACATTTTGACAGTTCTGACCGACTCTTATTTTTTAGCCTATCGCGATGAACTGACTGGGCTTGCCTCGCGTCGCGCGCTATATAATTTAGTGCTTTCACTTGGCCGTAAATACAGTGTTGCGATGCTGGATATCGATCACTTTAAGAAGTTCAACGACACCTATGGCCACGATGTGGGTGATCAGGTGTTGAAGTTAGTCTCGAGTAAAATCGGCGGCGTTCGCGGTGGTGGCAAGGCTTTCCGTTACGGTGGTGAGGAGTTCACCATTGTCTTCCCTCGTAAAGACGCATCATCGACGCTTGATTACCTTGAAGAGGTGCGCGAGGCGATAGAAGAATATGATATCGTGCTGCGAGATGAGAAGCGTAAGAGCCAATCAAAAGCCACACGTGGCAAGGCTCTGCAAAAAACGAAGACGGTGAGTGTCACCATCTCTATTGGTGTTGCTGAGCACGAAAGCGGTGAAAACTTTGATCAAACCATGAAGCGAGCTGACGTTGCCCTATATAAAGCGAAGAAGAAAGGCCGCAATCAGGTTTGTACTTAATAAGCTGTTATAGCAAGGTATTGAGGCTGAGCGTAATGGTGACCAGCGTATTCGATACCTAGCAATACGAATAAGGCTCACGTAAACGGTGAGCCTTATTGTTTTCAGTTGATAAGGTATTTACTATTCAACTTTTAGCGTCGACAGGTCCTCATTTAGCTCATTCACCACACTCTGTAGTTTGTCGCTGACTAAGTCCACTTCACTTGCGAGCGCTAATAATTCATCAGCTGAGTCACTGATGTGAGTGATTTTCTCGCTGATCTCCACGCTGACGGCAGATTGTTGCTCTGCCGCTGTCGCGACTTGGAGCACACTGGAATTAATCTGATTAATTCTTTCAGTGACTTCACTTAACTGTTGATAGCTTTGTTGAGTTTCATCGGCGGTTCGGTTAACTCGTTGCTGACTGGCATCTATCTGCTCAACTGCAAGGCTAACATCGTGCTGTAAGCTATTAATCAAGCTGTCTATTTCAGTGGTGGATGCCTGAGTTCGCCCAGCTAAAGTGCGTACTTCATCAGCCACAACCGCAAAACCACGTCCCTGTTCACCGGCTCGCGCAGCCTCTATCGCGGCGTTCAATGCCAATAAATTGGTTTGTTCGGCAATACTTCGAATGGTTTCTAATATGGTATTGATATTATGACTTTGCTGAGAAACTCGCGCGATTTGCTCAGATGCAACGCTCATCTCGCCAGCGAGTGCATTAATTTCATTAGTCGTGTTTTCGACACTGCCATGAGTGTTCTTCAAAAATTCAAATGCTTCCCCTGCGCCGTTAGAGACATCGGTGGCTAAATTTGCCACTTCATTTGACGTGGTCGACATCTCTTCTACAGCAGCGGCTATACTGCTGGTGGCGAGCTTCTGGTTCTCAGTGGCGACTCGGGTCGCTAGGGCGGTTTTAGACAGTTCGGTTGCTTCTTGAGTTAATTGTTTCGACTGGCCTTTTATCGATAACACCATCAACTTGAGTTTTTCTGCAAACGCGTTAAAGCCACTTGCCATGGTGATGAGCTCTTTATGGCTTTCTATATCAAGAGTTTGCGTTAAATCACCATCACTCTTAGATAGGCTATCGAACTTTTGCGCCATCTGTGACATGGGCTTCACAAAACTGTTAACAAACAGATATAACAGCACCATAGCCAGACCTAGTGCAATCAGCGAGTAAGTGACCATTTTTACTGCTGTTGCTTCTGTTGCTTGCTTCATTTGCGTTATCAAGGTTTGGCTATCAGCCAGTGCCACAGCTTTAGGTTGGCGGATGACTAATGTCCACTCGGTATTAGAGGCGCTAATATTGATTTTTGCTACTGTGGTCAGATAGTCAGGGTTGTTTACCTTTGCAGTCTGTAACTCTTTTGCCAGTTGTGTGTCGGCCTCGGTCAGTGGGCGGTTCAACTGTTTGCTGTGATTAGAGCTGGCCACTAAGCGCTGCTGCTCACTTAATAGATTGACTTGTGCTTGCGGGAGATCGGCGGCGATTGCCACAATCATTTTTTGTAATAGGGGTAAGTTTATATCTACTCCGACTAAGCCTCTAAACTGACCTCCGGCTGTCACGGGGGCCGCTAAGGTGGTCATTAGAACTTTTTCTCCGCCCTCTAGCTCATACCAGTAAGGCTCTATAGTACAGGGCTTGCCGGTCTTTTTACTGCATAAATACCACTCGGCTTCTCGCTGGCCAAACTCATCTCTGGTATCTAGGTACTTTTCATCTGGATCGTCGACAGGATAAAAAGCTAACTCTCCATCTTCTCTCACCCAATAGATTTCAAGCGTGCCTTGATCAGAACTATGGGTTAAATCTCCTTTAAATTGGCTATCAATTTGATCATAGCCATTGGGTTCAAACTGGCTGTATATGGCACTCACCTGAGAGTTAGCGTTGAGGAATTGTCGGTTAAGCGACTTAACCTGAACTCGGGAGAATACATTGCCATCGGCATGTGATGAACTACTGGCTAATAGCTCAGCTAAGGTTAGCGGCACCATAAATGCACCGTTTAAACGACTTTCAATAATGACGGCTGATTTGGCGGCAATTTCATCCAGTTTAGCTTGAGTAATGCGCTGTAAACTATCTGCCGACAACTGCTGTGACTCCGTAGCCGTCGTCTGCATTGACGTAATGCCGACCCAAGTAATAAGGAGTAATGACAACACTATTATTAAGGCAGTCGTTAGTAACAGTTTTATTTTAAGAGAAGACTTCTGCATTCTAAACACGCTCTACAACTTTCAATAAACCGCATATTAAATGTTTGTTACTGGATGGTAAATGGCGGTTGTGGCTAATGGTGACTTGTATCGCTTTTGTTTTGTTGGTGTTTTTGTGATTAGAGTTGCTTATACCTTGATAGATTAAAATTTGAATACACTTTTTACCGAGTGATAGTTATAGCGTAATAGTTACAGGATGAGCGTTAATAGGCGTATTTGAGGCTATTTAATTGGATATGACTTGGCGGATTTAATGACTATTTGAAATGTCTTTATATATCGATTTTAAGAAATAAATCAGATTCAAAGCGTATTATGTTTCTAACTAGTAAAAAGAGTGTTCTATCGTAGTATCTTTGTCAAAAAATATCGCTACTATTGGCACCAAGATATATATGGTTAACTTAATACAAGGAGTATTTATGTCCCTTAGCCATCAGCAGAAAGTGTACATTCCCAAGGGCGTTCGAGCCAATCAGTACATTACTGCAGAGATCATAGTAACAGATGCGTTGCTAGCTCATTTTCCGGATTACAAAACATGTTACGAGTCTCTTAGTCGCACTATTTTTACGTTAGGGGAGCAAGAGGAGCTATATAACCTTCATGTGATCACTAACGATAAGTTACCTGTGGTGCGTTTTCATGCTGAAGCATATTGCTTTCCAACCGAAGAGCAGATCATATTCTTCTACAATCCTGAATATCATGAAGCGCAAAGCCTTCATAGTAAAGATGATTACCGAGCAAGAAAAATTAGGATTGTATTCTTGGCTACGGGTGACGAAATTCGCAGTAACTCTGCTAATTTCCATATTAAGGTGCAGACCTTCCTTGCCAAATTGATGCCTCAGTTACCAGAGCAAAATCTAAAAATCAAAATTCGCGATCATCAGCACCTTTCATATGATCTGTTCGCTAAAGCGAAAGGCAACAAAGAGAGTTATGGTTATAAGCTACGCTCAATCAGCGATAGGTATAGAGCAAGACAATGCCCGCTTCCAGAGGATCACGGTTCATTATGCCATGTTACGGTCAAACTACCGTTAAGCCGTAAGCTTAAGCAGGCCATATTACCAGAACCGACCAATGACTTTACGCCTCTGTATCAGAAGCTTGAGGATGTATTTATTCAGGCGGCTTCAGCCAAACAGCTTAAACGAATTGCCATGGTTGCAAATGGGCTAACCCCGCTTGTGCGTAACAGTAAATTCGATCTAGTTGATGGCACTGACGAAGTGCAAATGCTTGGTTTTGACCCTAATATCGAAGAGCAGCAGTTTATTCGTCATTGGGACGGTAGCCGCTTAGTCGAAATGGTTAGCTTTACGATTGCCGCTGGCGTTAATGATTGTAAAGATGGCGCACTTGGGCGCTACTTGAACCGAGTTGAAGATGCGCTAAGGAGCCTCACGTCTGAATTGGCGTTAGACAAATCTCGTGATGAGCTGATTGTGCGATTCCACCAACATATTAGTTATCAAGCACCTGAGCAGCTGCTGAGCTGATCTTTTGCTGAGCCGGTCTTATTGCTGATATAGTAAAACACGCTTAAATCCTGGCGTGATATGTTGAGTCTTGTGTACCTAAATGGTGTCATTATCTATGGTAGGCAAGGCTCTTTACATCGGGTTACCACAGCGGCAATACAGATTGATGATCTAAAAAGATTATTGATCTAAATAGAGGCTGGTGCTTCTCTTAAAGTGGGGGAGGGCTTAAGAGCGTTATTGATGACTTTGAACTTGCGTAACGAGTCTTACTAATGAGTGGTCGAAAAGTTACCGATAAGCTGGTTATTGCCATTGATGATCTTACCTTGGCAGGTTTCATCACAATAGATAAAGTCTATATTTCTATCTACGACATTGCCCTTGACGAGAACATGACGTAATAGTACATCACCATTTAGCTGGTGGATTAGTGCATTCCAAGAAATGTTATCTTTAAAAATATTAAAATTTACTCTCATTTATTACCTTTTTTTGTTTGTTTTAGTGTGTGCTGATTTCTTTTTAGATTGGTGAAACCAAAATCGTTTTGGACCCGATGTACGAGACATAGTTAACCTTTTTGAAAAATGACTTAACAATAAGCAAAACTTAAAATAAGTCTTATTTTTTTATTTAATTTGTATTTATAAGAATATAACGAAGTGATTCAGAAACGTAATGACATATACAACAAGCAGATGATTGAAATGTTAATGTTTTCGCAGATACAGTATAAATTTGGATTAAAGTTTTTTGTTGAAGTTGATTTTTAACGTCAGTGTTATTGGCGTTAGTTTTAAATGACGTAAATGGTATAAAACCATTTACGTCAACTTACGAAGTTACAGCGCGCTTACGTTAGCTGCTTGCAGGCCTTTTTGACCTTGCTCTACTTCGAAAGATACTTTTTGGCCTTCAGCCAAAGTCTTGAAGCCGTCAGAAGTGATTGCACGGAAGTGAACGAATACGTCAGCGCCGCCATTGTCTTGAGTAATGAAACCAAAACCTTTCTCTTCGTTAAACCATTTTACGATACCAGTTGTATTAGACATTATGTGTCCCTTAATATTAAATTAATAAAAATTGTCGCAGTATGCGGTGCACTGAAAAATTGAATTATTTAATGTGATGATGAATATAAGGGAAAACTGAGGATAACAACAATAACGAAGGAATTCTGAGATTTTACTTTTTACTTATTTTTCATTAATCACTCTCAATAGCAGAGCGAGGTAGATACTACGCGATAATTGAGCGTTGTCCATACTTATTTTTAACTTTCTACTTATATCAATAAAATTATCATAAAAAATGGCAACGTTTCTCATACTGTAGACGGAGCCTTTTCAGGTGATGGGCAAGCCGCAAAGCGCTAAGCTTGCTTTGGATGCGCTTAGATAAGTTCTGAAGATATGGCAGTTAAATGCATCTCGAGTTCATCTTCAGTTGAGGGCAATGAATTTAACTCAAACGTCAGTGGTTTACTGCCATTAAGCATGAACACTGAGTGGGTACCATGATCGTAGTGAAACCATTTGCCGTTGACGCATAAGTCGGTATAACAATTTGGTAGTAGCTCCATAGGGTACCTCTATATTGTAGGTTTAATGATGATAAGCGGCTGTTTAACATCGCAATGTCACGATGGTGTGAGCTCTGTGAGATAAACTTAAGCGCTGCCTGTGATCTTGCTCACCTTTATATGACCTGAAAAAGCGTAGGCGGTTATTGATCTACATCAAACGCAAGATAAATAGCGGTTTTGTTTTTCAATTGTGGCGATATAAATCACTGAGTTTTGCGTTAGGTTAGTGTCTTTTTGAAAGATAGTATGGAGTCAGTTGGTTGTAGCGATAGTTACTTTTGTTTGGTTGGCATTACCTGTTCATTGCTAAGCGCATTGTTGAAGAGCACTCGTAAGAATTGTTGCAAGAGCAGTTACAAGCGCAGCACTTGAGTTTTTGATTCAGGGCTGAAAAAATAGCTTAGTCGTTAATGACCTTGCCTCTGAAGCGCTAAATTCTCGCTGAGCGATTACATCTTTATACTAATTGATATTAATACTTAAGGTCCCTCGAAACACCACCATGAAACATGAGATTACTATCTCGCTTCCCTCGCTCATCCATCGAATTGGCCGCGAAGCGGTAAAGCAAGCACAAGCCGTTGCTAAACAATTTACTTGTGAGCTTAAGCGTGTGCGCCGTTCTCGAAACTGGGGGATAAGCGGTGATGCTATGCAAATCCAGGCCTTTAGTCAGCAGCTAAAAACTGTGCAATTAAGCGCTGGTAGTAGCGAGTTTGCTTACCTTATTCGAAAAGTGGATACCGGCTTATTGAGCCATGCCGATAAGTTGGAGCCGTTAGCTGTAAAGCTCGCTCGTTTAATCACTCAAGATCCCAACATCACTTTAGCCGAGTTGATGCACATGACTGATTGCACCATGGCTGAGGCCAGAACCGCGCGTTTTGAGGCTGATATCTGGTAGACCGTGGGCATTTTTCTTTGCAAAATTCGCCTTTAAATTGTTCAGCAAAGCAGTTTGTAACTTTAAATATCTTCATTGAAAATAACGGCTTGCACTTGTTGTGGCAAGGGACTAGTCTACAAAAAATTTGGCGTGTATTTTTAATGTTAGTCAGTATAAAGATGCGTTCGCTTTAGACATGAATCAAAAATGAGGTTTACATGCTTAGCAGTAATATTTTCGATGGATTAACGCTAGACGATGTACTAAGTGAGCATCTTGCCGGGCTAGATAGTTATGATGAGCCTTATTTTATCTGTATCAAGCTAAATACCACGAGCGATAACGCGATAAAAATGTTGATCCCAGAGCTTGATCATCTGGATGACGATATTTATGCGTTTAGACTTGAAAAACACTTGTTATTACTCAGCCTTGAGTGCGAAGTTGACGAGATAAAGTCACTTGCAAACATGTTACTTGACGCCTTTGCTGCGAATAATGTTACCGCGCAAATCGCTGTTTTCCATCATAACTGCTTAGGCGCACCGATTGAGACCTTAAAGTGGTCGACTCAGTTGTTAGAAGTCCTAATTGATAAGTCGCCTAACGAGTCTATTGTCGAGTTCAACGACTTTTGCGACCGTGGAAATTGGCCTGGTTTGAGCGACTACATTGAAGGGCGTGAACCGGGGAGTGGCGCTGATTTAGGCTATAACTATGATGAAAAAGCCTATGATGAAGACGACGATGACTTTGATGACGATGACGATGAAAGCCATGATCGTTTTGATGAACATGGTTTTGATAAGGATGGTCTAGATGCCAATGGTTTTACTGCACTTATTCAGGCTATTTTAGATAAAGATGCCGCAGTGGTAGCCAAAATGATAGCTAATGAAGCTGACGTGAATCAGGGCGATTGGTACAAGAATAAACCGCTTAATCATGCGGTCCAAAAAAGTACGCTTGAGATTGTTAGCTTACTACTTGAGTCGGGTGCTAATCCTAATCAAGCGGGAAGTTATGGCACGCTAGCGCTTAATATCGCCAGCCAAAACGGTATGTTGTCAAAGATGCAGCTGCTGTTATCAAAGGGCGCAGATGTAAACGGCTTAGATGATGAAGGTGAAAGCGCGCTAATGGCCGCCGCCGGCAACAGCACTGCCGAGGTGGTAGCATTATTGCTGCAATCTGGCGCTGATTGTAATGCGCTGAGTGACGATGGTAACACTGCACTTATCCATGCTGTTATTGGTAACTATAATGAACGTACTGCGATTGTTGAGTTACTGCTTGCCAATGGTGCTGCTAAGACGATGCATCATCAGAATATTCATGACTCAAGCGCAATGGATTTGGCTATAGACCGTGAGCATCAAGACATTGTTGAAATGCTAAAGCAGGCGATGTAATAGTCGTTTTCGATATTGATAGGTTCAGTATGAACTAAAGGGATAAGCTTTACGGCTTATCCCTTTTTTATGAGGCAATAAACTGTAAACCAGACTGACGGTATATGCGTATTTAACCCAGTAAAGGCCAATCAGAGCCTTCATCACTGCAACCAAAGCAAGTGGTTGCAGTGTTATTAGCGCTGTGACTACCAAAGCTTTTCAAGGGTTATTTATGTCTTTATCAAAACATCTTTTCGTTTTTAATCATTTGGTTGCTAACGGCACAAAACGTGATGATAAATATCATTTAGATGGCTTAACGGCTTGGCATGATATTGATGGTTATACCTGTTATTTAGGCTATCAAGACTTAGTGATGACGCTGTTGTTTCACGGCCGTTTTGCTTACGAGTATCAAAAGCGGCTGACCTACAATGAGTTCAATTCGCTTATAGAAAAACGCTTTAGGCAGCTCAACTCCCCGCAATAGCTTATATTTTAGCTCGCCATTTGGTTAGCAAGAGTAATCTGTAACGCTCACCTGTGCGTATTAGTGTTTATTAGCGCTGTGGGGTGATTTTGCCAGCGACTGAGTGTAGGGAATTTGATATTGAGTAATAATCCGTTGGCATCAAAAATCTGCTTAGTCTGTGAAAGACCATTTAGCTGGCGCAAGAAATGGCGTAAAGACTGGCAGCAGGTTAAGTATTGCTCTAAGCGCTGCGCAGGGCAAAAGCAGAGCTTAAAAAACAAAGATGCTCTGCAGTAAAGGAATGATGTATGAATCAACATAATCAGCAATTCACCACTTTACGGTTGATCTTAGGCGATCAGCTCAACGCCGCTCACTCATGGTATCAGCAGCAAGATGATAAGACCTTGTATGTGATTGCCGAACTGCATCAAGAGACTGATTATGCCAAGCATCATGTGCAAAAAGAGTGTGCTTTTTTTGCTGCGATGCAGGCCTTTGCAAAAGCCTTACAACAAGCAGGGCACCTGGTGCTGCACCTTACTCTTGATGACACTGCACAGTATCCGAACTTACCAGCGCTTTTAGCTGCGTTAATTAACCAGAATAAAATCAATGAGTTTCAGTATCAATTACCTGATGAATATCGGCTGCGTCAGCAGTTGTCGCAGTTTGCTGCTTCGCTTGAGATTACCAGTCTCGCGTTTGAAACCGAGCACTTTTATTTGGCAGATGCCGAACTTCGTGATTATTTTACCGCAGATAAAAAGCATCGCTTAGAGCACTTTTACCGCAAGCTGCGCCGCCGTTTTAATCTATTAATGCAAGGTGATGAACCCGCTGGTGGCCAGTGGAATTATGATGCTGATAATCGGCAGAAGCTTAAAAAAACGACTTTGACGCTGTGCCAGCGCCGCTGATGTTTGCTAACGATGTCAGCGCCATATTGCGTAGGCTAGAGCGCCATCATGTCACCACTATTGGTGCAGCTCACAAAGAGCTGTTGTGGCCGATTACACGCAAACAAGCTAATGAACTATTGCAGTTTTTTTGTCGTCACTGTTTAGTCAATTTTGGTCGCTTCCAAGATGCGATGACTCATGAGTTAGATATGACCGCAGCGCCTGCCATGGGCGAGTTAGCGCTAGCACCCGGTTCAGACGCCAAAGTCGAACAAGTCACGACTGCAGAATACAAAAAACAGTGGAGCCTGTATCACTCGCGGTTGTCGTTTGCGCTCAATGCCAAAATGTTAAGCCCACAACAAGTGATAGACACTGCCATTGGCTATTTTGAGCAAAGTGATGGCGCCATCACCTTGGCGCAAATTGAAGGTTTTGTTCGGCAAATTCTAGGTTGGCGCGAGTTTGTAAGGGGCGTGTATTGGGCCAATATGCCAGATTACGCCAGTCTTAATCACCTTGCTGCTAATCGTCAGTTGCCAAGCTGGTTTTGGGATGGCGACACTAAAATGAACTGTATGCAGCACGCGATTAAACAATCCCTCGATTATGCCTACGCCCACCATATTCAGCGTTTAATGGTTACTGGAAACTTTTGCTTAATCGCCGGTATCGATCCTGATGAAGTGGACGCTTGGTATCTTGGCATTTATATCGACGCTATCGAGTGGGTAGAGATGCCGAATACCCGTGGCATGAGTCAATTTGCCGATGGCGGCATTGTGGGCTCTAAAGCTTATGCCGCGAGCGGTAACTACATCAATAAAATGAGTGATTACTGCAGTGGTTGCCAGTACGAGGTTAAACAAAGTCATAGCGATAATGCTTGCCCACTTAATGCGCTGTATTGGCATTTTTTGCAGCAGCATATTGATGACTTCAGCGCTAATCCACGCACACGTATGGTTTACGCCAATTGGCTGAAAAAGCCAGAGCAAACACAGCAACTTATTTTACAGCGGGCTAAGCATTTACTCGCCCTTATCGACAATTTATAAGGATATTGATAATGAAACATATTGGGTTTGACGACATTGAGCAGATGGAGCAACGCGTGCGCGCACGCTTGATTAATAGTTTATCAGGATTTAAAAGTGCCAATTTAGTCGCAACGATAAGTGAAGACGGACATAACAATGTGGCGATAATTAGCTCGTGTTTTCATCTCGGCGCTAGCCCAGCACTGATGGGGATGGTTATTCGTCCCGATAGCGTACCGCGCGATACGTTAAGCAATATTGAGCAAATGGGCTGCTATACCATTAACCATGTGTCAGCCAATATTTATCGTCAGGCACATCAGACTTCAGCGCGTTATGCCGCAGAGGTGTCAGAATTCGATAAAGTCGGTCTATCAGCTGAATTTGTTGCTGGTATTGAGGCGCCTTTTGTTGCGCAAAGTCAGCTTAAATTCTCGCTTGACCTACGAGAGATAATGCCACTGGCAATTAACGGTACTATCTTAGTGATAGGCGAAATCACTCATATTATGGTGGATGAGTCAGGCCTAAAAGACGATGGCTATATTGATATTGAAGCGCTGGAAAGTGTTGCGGTATCAGGGCTTGATAGCTATCACCAAACACAAAGGTTGGCACGTTTAAGTTATGCCAAGCCAGATAAAGCCTTGGTAACGCTGCCGATAGATGGCCATTAATCGCCAGTTCTTTTAGCTAAAGGTCTTTAATCGTGAAGTTATTAGATAGCCTTTGGTTAACCAGCCATCACAAGTCGAGTTATCAAGTAGCTTGAATAAATAGCTTTAACAAACAGCTTAGAGACTATTTGCAGTTTTATATTGAGGGCTTTGCGGTTGTACAGAGTGAGCTTTAATTAGCGCTAGCTTAACTAAACTTGATCTACATCAGCACAAAAAAACATCGTGTCGCCATAATCATACATTGTTTAGTGTAAAAGGTTTATTGCCAAGAGCTTCATTGCAAACAGCTGATTACAAGAGGCTGATTGTAAGGAGCGACGTGGTGTCAGATAGTCAAGTCACAGACCAAAAGCTAATCTTAATTCTTAAAACCTGTATCGGAATTGGGTTATGTTTAATCTTGCTTGGGATTTACCTGCATAACTTCAACGACACCATCCACGCTATGGGCGTAACCGGGATTATCATTAGCGCCGTTTGCGTGGCCTTTGGTATGGCGCTGTCACTGCCGACGAAAATGTACCTCACGTTTATCTTAGTTAAGCGCGAGGCCGATAAGAATCAATAAGCTTTGGGAAGCAAAAAACTCGATGAGCACGCAGCTTGATACTGATTGACAATGCTTATTCTAGATGTCAGTGCTGTGAATCTGAGCTTTTGTGTAATTAACCCAAGACTAATGCGCCAAAAACACCGATAATTCCCCCAATTCGTTTATTTGGCCTCAGGGCTGATACCCAGTCTGGGTCCACAATTAAGCTAGATGCTTGAGTGACCGACTGATATCTGTGCCAAGGGCAACGCTCGCAACAAAGTGGAATCATATTCAATGGAAATCAAAGTTAATTTTCTCGACAACTTGAGACTAGAAGCCAAGTTCGATGACTTTACAGTCACCGCCGATCAGCCTATTCGTTATAAAGGTGATGGCTCTGCACCGAGTCCATTTGATTACTTCTTAGCCTCGTCAGCGCTTTGTGCTGCTTACTTTATCAAGGTGTACTGTAAGGCGCGTGATATTCCAACAGAGAACATCAAACTGTCGCAGAACAACATTGTTGATCCTGAAGATCGCTATAACCAGATTTTCCAAATCCAGGTTGAGTTGCCAGACGATATTTCAGATAAAGACCGCCAAGGCATTTTGCGCTCAATTGAGCGTTGTACCGTGAAAAAAGTGGTACAAACTGGCCCTGAGTTTAAGATTGAAACTGTTGAAAACCTAGATGCAGATGCCAATGCAATGCTGATGGGGCAAAGTGATAGCGATGCTAGCACCTATATTTTGGGTAAAGATCTGCCACTTGAGCAAACCATTGCTAATATGACTGGTATGCTTGCCGATTTAGGCATGAAGATTGAGATTTCATCATGGCGCAACATTATTCCTAATGTATGGTCGCTACATATTCGTGATGCGGCATCACCTATGTGCTTTACCAATGGTAAAGGCGCGACGAAAGAGAGTGCACTATGTTCGGCATTGGGCGAATTTATCGAGCGTCTAAACTGTAACTTCTTCTACAATGATCAGTTCTTCGGTGAAGAGATTGCTAATAGCGAGTTCGTACATTACCCGAACGAAAAATGGTTTGCGTTGGAAGACGACGACTCATTACCTGCTGGCATGCTTGATGAATACTGCTTAGACATTTATAACCCAGAAGGTGAACTTGCGGGTTCTAACCTGATTGATACCAACTCGGGTAATATCGACCGCGGCATTTGTACTATTCCTTACACCCGTCATTCAGATGGCGAGACGGTTTACTTCCCATCAAACCTGATTGAGAACTTGTTCTTAAGTAACGGTATGAGCGCGGGTAACAATATCCAAGAAGCGCAGGTTCAGTGTCTGTCAGAGATCTTTGAGCGTGCGATTAAACGCCAAATCATCGAGCAAGAAATTGTCCTGCCAGAAGTGCCAATGGAAGTACTCGAAAAGTACCCAAGTATCTTAGCTGGCATTAATGGTCTTGAAGAGCAAGGCTTCCCGGTAGTGGTTAAAGATGCATCATTAGGTGGTCAATTCCCGGTGATGTGTGTGACCTTAATGAACCCGAAAACCGGTGGCGTATTTGCCTCATTTGGCGCGCATCCAAGCTTTGAAGTGGCGTTAGAGCGCAGCTTAACCGAGCTATTGCAAGGTCGTAGCTTTGAAGGTTTGAACGATGTGCCAAAGCCAACCTTTAACAGCATGGCGGTAACTGAGCCTGAAAACTTTGTTGAACACTTTATCGATTCAACCGGTGTGATTTCATGGCGCTTCTTTAGCAGCAATGCTGAGTTTGATTTCTGCGAATGGGATTTCTCTGGTACCAACCAGGAAGAAGCTGACAGCTTATTTGGCATTTTGGCTGACTTAGGTAAAGAGGTTTATACCGCTGAATTTAACCAGTTAGGTGCGTCAGCATGTCGTATGCTAGTACCTGATTTTTCTGAAGTGTATCCAGTTGATGACTTGATTTGGGATAACACCAATAAGGCGCTGGAGTACCGCGAAGATATTTTAAATCTGCACTCATTAAGTGATGAAGAGTTAGTGGACTTAGTGAATCGTTTAGAAGAAAGTCAGCTAGATAACTACACCGACATTCGCACCATGATTGGTATTGTGTTTGATGAAAATACCGTTTGGGGTCAGCTAACTATTATCGAGCTTAAGATCTTAATCTATCTAGCACTTGGCGCCGCAGAAGAGGCGATGGAGCTAGTCGATAGTTTCTTACAGTTTAACGACAACACCGTTGAGCGTGGCTTATTCTATCAAGCGGTTAGTGCTGTGCTTGAAGTTGAGATGGACGAAGAGCTTGAGCTTGAACACTTCATCTATAACTTCAAGCGTATGTTTGGTGAAGAAGTGATGAATAATGTCGTTGGTACTGTTAATGGTGACGTGCGTTTTTATGGTTTAACTAAAACCAGCATGGCGCTTGAAGGCATCGAGCCACATCTAAGACTGATTGAAAGCTATAAAAAGCTGCACAGTGCACGAGCGAAAGCGGCTCAGTAGAGCCCAGTCTTAATCGCTAAGTGATAGGTCTTTATACTGTTTAAGCCATATTGGGCTTAAAACAATAGTAATAAGATAGTTGAAAGCGGATCTTTTGTATTTTACAGAAGGTTCGCTTTTTTGTTTATGCTGCTGATACGGACCCAGTGTCAGGATAGGTTGCATCGGCAAGATTGAGTACAACTCTTAATAACAAAAAGTTATTGTTATCAGAAAATATCATAATTATTCATCTTATCTAAATTGTCTTAATATGACGGCCATAATCTCTTAGCAAGAGACAAACTAGCAAGAGCCGCATATCGCATTTGGGCTAGACCCTGATGGTTACCAAATAGAACTGATCCTGTTGGATTAAAGCCGGATCAGTAGCGTAAGCAGATTAATAGCCAATTTAGGCGAACAAGATAGCCATGCAGCAGAGCGCGTCTATAAGAGTAAATACAGCGGGTTATTGATAAGGAACTTAAGATGAAAAATGCATTATTTCAGTCCGTACAGCTTGGCCGACATACTCTTAATAACCGTATTGTGATGCCACCAATGACCCGCTCGCGAGCGAGTCAGCCGGGTAATGAAGCTAACGATATGATGGCCACTTATTACGCTCAGCGAGCATCGGCGGGTCTAATTGTTGCCGAAGGCACGCAAATCTCACCAATGGGCCAAGGTTATGCTTGGACGCCTGGTATTTATAGCCCATCGCAAATTGCCGGTTGGAAGAAAACTACCGACGCAGTACATGCAAAAGGCGGAGTGATTTTTGCTCAATTATGGCATGTAGGTCGTGTTACTCATCCTGATAATATTGGCGGCGAGCAACCTATCTCTTCATCAGCATTAAAAGCTGAAGGCGTTAAAGTGTTTATCGATAATGGTACTGAGGAGCCAGGTTTTGTTGAGGTGGTTGAGCCACGAGCAATGACCAAGGACGATATTGAACAGGTTATAGGTCAGTACCGACAAGCTGCATTAAATGCCGTAGAAGCAGGTTTTGATGGCATTGAACTGCACGCAGCTAATGGTTACTTGGTGAATCAGTTTATTGATTCTGAAGCTAACAATCGCACCGATGAATACGGTGGCAGCATTGCAAATCGTTTACGCTTTTTAGATGAAGTCGTTGCCGCCATGGTAGATGCTATTGGCAGCGACAAAGTGGGTGTGCGTTTAGCGCCATTTACGTCACTCAATGGCACTGTGGATGCGAGCCCTGAAGAGACGTATACCGCAGCGGCAGCGCTGCTCAATAAGCATAGGATTGCCTATTTACATCTTGCTGAAGTGGACTGGGATGATGCGCCAGAAACACCAGAAAGCTTTAAACATGCAGTGCGTGCAGCATTTGATGGTATTTTGATTTATGCCGGTAAATATGACGCAGACAAAGCGGCGCAAACCATTGCTGATGGCCTTGCCGATATGATTGGTTTTGGTCGTCCATTTGTGGCTAACCCAGATTTACCTAGTCGCATAAAGCATGGCTATCCTTTGGCCGCTCATGATCCGGCAACCTTGTTTGGCGGCGCTGAAAAAGGCTTAACGGATTACACTGAGTATAATCTGTAGCGTTAATAGCGGTTCTTACTTTAAAATAGCACGACAAGCCAATAGCAATCCCATGTAAATGGGATTGCTATTTTTGTTATTAGCACGGTGAAAGAATTACTTTTCACCCATGCTATACCCCCTAATCCCATTTGCTAATTGGCTGTAGGCCTTCTATTTAAGAGTGCTATTAATGCGCGGAGTGTTGTATCTATTTATCGCCACCTTGTTGGCCGCTGTGGGGTGGGTAGCCTCAAAAATTGTGGTGCAATCGATGCCTGGCGAGGTCTTTATTGGGACGCGTTTTATATTGGCAAGCCTGATCTTGGTGCCATTTTGCTATAAAAGCTTGCTTAAATTGAGCTTGAAGCAAGTGCTATCGGCTTGTGGTGTCGGTGTATTTCTAGGCGGCGCATTGCAGGTTTGGATATACGCAGTGTCGATCAGTGAGAGCTTATCTGAAGGCGCGTTTATCATGAGCTTAGCGATGATTATAGCCCCGCTTACGGCTTGGTTACTGTTTCAAATTAAGCCTAACCGCGCCTTTTGGATTGCACTGCCCGTGAGTATTAGCGGCATGATGCTACTTAGCCTAACCAACGGCTGGAATATGCAAGTGAGTCAGTTGTTGTTCTTGCTAGCATCGTCTTTACTGTCGGTACATTTCGTGCTGAATAAACGAATCAGTGGCAGCTTAAAACCGCTTGTTTCTATCTGCTTGCAGCTGTTTGTTGTGGGGGTTGTGGGCGTGGTATATGCGATTTTTACTCAGCCTCACACCATAGTGTTTTCGAGTAACCTGATTATCTGGTTTGCCATATCTACCTTAATCGCAACGTCTGTGCGATACCTATTACAGACGATGGGTCAATATAAGGTGAGTATGGAAACCGCCGCGCTTTTGATGATCTTAGAACCGATTTGGACGCTGATCCTTAGCGTGATAGTGCTAGGCGAATCCCTTGAAAGCCAAAAGCTTATTGGTGGTGGGGTGATATTTTTATCCTTACTTATCTATATCAAGCTTTCTAGATACTATGCCAAGGTTGAGCAAGTAAAAGCCGGACAAGTTGAGGCGGGAAAGAAGGTCCTAGGTGCGAGCTCCTAGGAAGAGCTGAGACGTTACATGAGATGGTTTTAGAAGAGTGGAACGGCCTAGCGAACGTGACTAGGTCACTACAGAACGTTTCGATTATGGGACGAGTAAGGTCTTAGGTTCTAGAAAAGGCAAAGAAAGGTGCTAGGGAGTACTGAGACGGTACAAGCTGAGACTAGAAACTGTGATAAAAAAGCCAGCGTTAATCGCTGGCTTTTTTGCGGCTAGAATACAGTTTGCTATTGAAACCTAGCCAATAAAAATCATGAAGCCTTTGAGGATCAACGCGTTAACGATATCAACAAAGAAAGCGCCCACAATCGGTACCACCATAAAGGCCTGTGGTGATGGGCCTGTTCTTGATACTAGCGCACCCATGTTCATCACTGCAGTAGGCGTTGCGCCTAAGCCAAAACCGCAATGGCCCCCCGCCATTACTGCTGCATCATAGTTACTGCCCATTATTCTGAATGTCACAAAATAGGCAAAGAGCGCCAGCACGGCTGTTTGTACCACTAAGATGGCAAGTAGCGGTATGGCGAGATCAAAGATCTCCCAAAGCTTTAAGTTCATTAAAGCCATAGATAAAAACAGCGCTAGCGAGACTGAGCCCAGTACGTCAACACATTCACTGTTGATTTTGTAGCCGCGAGATATTTCAGTTAAGTTGGTAATCATTACGCCAATAAACAGCGCATAGACAAACTCAGGCATCTTGAGCCAGCTCGCTCCTAGGGCTTCAATAATGGCGCTAGTCCATTTCGCGCCCGCGACACACAACAGCATGATAAACAGGACTTCTAATACACTTTTAGCTGTGACTCTGTCCTCTTCAAGCTGATCATAAGTTACCAGATCTGGGTGATCGGTATGATGATTTCCACCCACACCGTAACTTGATACTAAGTTATTTTTATTAATAAGCCGTTGCGCCACAGGTCCGCCGATAATCCCGCCCATGACTAAACCAAATGTGGCAGCAGCCATAGCAAACTCTAAGGTATTGACACCATATTCACTTTGGAAGGTATCCGCCCAGGCCGCGCCGGTACCGTGGCCACCTGAAAGGGTAATAGAACCTGCTAGTAAGCCCATGAAAGACTCTAGACCCAATAGGTTCGCTAAGCTAATGCCGACGATATTTTGAATAACGATAAACAGTGAGGCGACACCGAGAAATTGGAATACTTTACTACCGCCCTTGAGTAATAACTTATAGTTTGCGGCTAATCCTACGGTGCTAAAGAACATCAGCATTAGGGTGTTTTGCATCGAGAGGCTAAATGCCACTGTGATATTGTTAAAGTGCAGCACAGTGATAAGGGCTGCAATTAGAAGCCCACCAACAATGGGTTCGGGGATATTGTATTTCTTAAGCAGTGGAACATAGCGGTTAACCGTATGACCTATGAAAAGCACCAGAATCGCAATTAAAAACGATTCCAGTTCGCCAATGGTAAAGACTGTATTCATATGACTCCTAGAAAATAGATAAAGGCGTTATAAAAAAAACACCAGTTTGTTGCTAACTTTTTATTTTTATTGATTTATTTTTATGGCTATGCCTTTGTGGCTGAATATACTGCCACACTTATTTATGTTTTAGATATCCCATATATAGAAAAAACGCGGAGTTTTCACATTAATCTTTTTTTATAAATTGTCCGCAACAAACCCCAAGTCTATTAGGCTCTTAGTTACAGAGGATAAAGCGTTTAACGCTGATATTTTGACTATACTTGAATGATTCAATTTTGCTCTTTTGGTAGCAGCAGCTTGAAATGTTACCGACAGAGCTATAGTTACTTAGACAGTTTCTTAGACAGTTACTTAGACAGTTACTTAGTCAATTACTTAGTTAATTACTCATTTATTCAGTTGCTTAGGTTAAGCTAAAAGGAGTTTGAAGATGACAGCCACACAACTAGTCAGTGTACTGCTAGTATCGACCTCGTTGGTGCTCGCACCAAGTGCAGTAGCAGAGCCACCACAAAAAGCCGAAAAACAAGCGCAAAAAGAATTGAATAAGGGGCAGCAAGAGCTAGACAAAACGCTGCGAAAAGAAGAAAAACAGGCAGCTAAAGAGGCGCGCGAGGCAAGAAAGAATGCCGATAAGTATGATCGTGAAGCACGTAAAGCGGCTGATAAGGACATGAAAGCTGCTAAGAAAGAAGCACAAGACGCTAGAAAGGATACCGATAAGTATGATCGTGAAGCACGTAAAGTGGCTGATAAGGATATGAAAGCAGCTAAGAAAGAGGCACAAGACGCTAGAAAGGATGCCGATAAATACGAGCGTGAGGCCCGCAAAGATATGAATGAGGATATGCGCAGGGCTGACAAGGATGCGATCGAGGCGAGAAAAGATGCCGATAAGTATGAGCGTGATGCCCGTAAAGATATGAGCGAGGATATGCGCAGGGCTGACAAGGATGCGTTCGAAGTGAGAAAAGATGCCGATAAATATGAAAATGAAGCCCGTAAAAAAGCCGATGAACTTAAACGCGAAGTTGAAAAAAAACCTATCCCACAATAGAAGCAGAGCAAAGGTATGTTTATGCCGATAGGCTGGCAACCTATAAAATAGGACAAATAATAAAGCCAGCAATTAATTGCTGGCTTTCAAGATTAACTCTCGTTTTATTCTAGCTAAGCTTATATAAGAAGGCTAAAAGTTGCTGCTTACCATCGCGAACCCGATATAGGATGTCCATGATAGGTTTAATTACCTGATTTGTCGCTTTTAGGTTGCGGCGTTCATTACGCAAGCTTAGGCCGTAAACGGTCGACATGATTGTCCCAAGAACAGAAGCGCAGATAAGGTACTCGCTACTATAATAGGCCGCTGTAACCGTTAACCCCAGTCGTAGTGCCACCACAAATTAGGCGCTAAAGCAGGTCTTGTCATAGTTGACCACAGACTGTGGCATCTGCGCTGGGCTCTTACGAGGGCTCGCAGCCTTTATCGGTTCCGCCGTTGGGGCTTGGCTACTGGCGCAACTTAGTTGCTCGCATACGACTATTTCACTTGCTGATTTAGTAGTGGTTTCGGCTTTAACGTCTATGTTATTAATGCTATTAACGACTATGGCATTAAGAGTGACGATCGGTTCTTGCTGTGCTTGTTGAGACTGACCACCGTGAAAGCAGTACTTGGCATGATTGTGCACTCGGCTTTCGCAGCAATATTGATAGCAGCTATCATTCATAAGCCTTATTTAGGCTTGCATTGCCAAGATTGGTTGTTTTCAAATTAACTCTGAAATATGTGAAGTTAATCACTCATGGTTAAGGGGCTCGTAGCCTACAATATCGCCATCTCGTAATGTCATATCATAATCAATAAGTCGTCGTCGGCAGAAAGCATATTTCTGGCGATTAAGTGCGTGCGTTTTTTACTAAAAAGTTAGCGCGATACACTTTATACCTACTGTTTGGGGCGCAGATTCGCTGAGTTAAAGATGGAAACAATCTATTCATGAGTACCGCAAGCAACAAACCCAACTCTGTTGGTAACGACAACCTTGACGCAGCCGCAGCTGATGCCGCGCAGGTGCCAGCTAAAGGCGGGTTGCTAGAGCGCTTTTTTAAACTATCAGCCCATAACACTACAGTATCAACCGAAGTCATTGCCGGCATCACCACCTTTATGACCATGGTTTATATCGTATTTGTGAACCCGCAAATCCTTTCTGCAGCAGGAATGGATGCCAGTGCGGTATTTGTGGTGACTTGTATGATCAGTGCGATTGGCTGTATTGGTATGGGCTTGATTGCTAACTTACCGATAGCATTGGCACCAGCCATGGGGCTGAATGCGTTTTTTGCCTTCTCCGTCGTAGTCGGTATGGGCGTCAGTTGGCAAGTCGGTATGGGCACCATTTTTTGGGGCGCAGTCTGTTTTGCCATCGTGTCCTTACTCGGGATCCGCTCGTGGATCTTAACTAACATTCCCAAATGTCTGCGCATCGGTATTCCTAGCGGTATTGGCTTACTGATCGCTATGGTCGGTTTTAGTAACGCGGGGATAGTGGTGGCAAGCCCTGCAACTATGATCACGGTCGGTGATTTGAGCTCGCTACAATGTGTCTTGGGCGCGCTAGGCTTCTTTATTATCGTTATTTTGGCCTCTCGCGGCATTCATTCTGCAGTGCTGGTGTCTATTGCTATTGTGACCGCCATAGCGGCCTTGATGGGTGATATTGAGTACACCGGTATTGTGTCTATGCCGCCGAGCATTGCTAATACCTTCGGTCAGTTAGACTTGGCTGGATCACTTGATGTGGCGCTGATGGGCGTTATTTTCTCATTTGCCTTGGTGAGCTTGTTCGATAGTTCTGGCACCATGATAGGTGTAACAGAGAAATGTGGTTTTACCGATAAACGTGGTCGTTTTCCGCGTATGAAGCAAGCGTTGATTACTGACTCTGCAACCTCTGTGGTTGGTGCCTATATGGGCACATCTACAGTGACCGCTTACATTGAAAGTTCTGCCGGTGTTGCTGCTGGTGGCCGCACAGGCTTAACTGCAATCGTTGCGGGTCTGCTGTTTATCCTGGTTATTTTCTTCTCGCCACTGGCGGCAATGGTTCCAGGTTATGCGGTTGCTGGCGCCTTGGTTTATGTGGGGATTTTAATGTCATCTGAACTAGCAAAAATAGATGGCAAAGACTTAACTGAGTCAGCTCCAGCCTTTATTACTGCAGTGATGATGCCATTTACCTTCTCTATCACCGAAGGCGTTGCGGCTGGCTTTATTACCTATTGCGTGTTAAAGCTAGGTACAAATCGCTGGCGTGAAATTCACCCAGGGGTGGCTATCGTTGCACTACTGTTTATTTTCAAATTTGCTTTTGTTGATGGTCATTAATCACTCCCGTGTTAATGAGTAGCTTGTAAAAAAGCGTTAAGCATAAAAAAAGGCTCAGAAGGTAATCCTTCTGAGCCTTTTTTATAGCCGTGGCTTAGTAGTCACTAGGCAATTATTTTTCAACCACCATCTGGCCCTTTACCCACACCTTACGGATGTTTTGGCGACTATTGAGGGTGATGATTTTCTCAAGCTTATCTTTAGCACTGTCCATTTCATCGAGGATAAAGATGTTGCTGTCAGTGACGCAGGTATCAACCACCAGCGCATCGAATTCAAACCCTGGCTGGAACAAGCCTACCTTGACATCAATGGCTTGTCCGCCGCCAACCGTTGCCATCCAATAAGACTCTAAGAATGAAATACGACTGCCGCTTTCACCGCGAGTATCAGCTGGCAAATAAGTTGAAGTGCCATCTTCGCGTACGCGAGAGTGATTCACGGCATCTAAGCAAGTGTGGAATATAGATGGGATTGGCGCGCCAGCTAAGTCGCTACCTAGACCGCATTTTAGTTCGTTATCTAAAATCTCTCGAGTCTGCATTGCCGCATTGGCAAAGTACATGTTAGATAGCGGGCAGTGGGCAATACTTGCGCCTGTAGCCTTAATCATTTGGTGATCTTCTGGGGTTAAAAAGATCGAGTGCGCCAAAATGGTTTTGCTGGTCATTAAGCCAAAATCGTTATAGATCTCAACATCTGTCTTGCCGTACATCTGTTGGCTATAATCCCGTGCCCAGTCGCTCTCAGAGCAGTGGGTTTGCACATGACATTGGTATTTTTGTACTAATGTGCCCAGCCCTTGTAGCATTTCACTGGTGCAGCTTGGCACAAAACGCGGGGTGACAACCGGTGATACTAACTGATGCTCGTTGCCTTCAAGTGCCAAGACTTGCTTAATAAAGTCTTCGGTCTCGATAAGGGCATCTTGGGTAGATGCTTCGATATAATATGGCGGACATTGGCTGGCTTCATCCATATTGACCTTGCCAACATAGCCACGCTGGCCTTGCTTTACACATTCACGAGCAAGCTCAACTGAAGTGTCTTTGTGGATAGTGGCAAAATACACGGCGCTGGTGGTGCCGTTAGCGAGCAGTGATTGCACTAGCTCTGGATAAACTTTCTTGGCAAAGCCCATATCTTCAAACTTGGCTTCAAGCGGGAAAGTATAATCTTGCAGCCAATCGTACAGTGGCAGATCTAGCCCTTTCCCCGCTTGTGGGAATTGCGGCGCATGTACATGTAAATCGACCATACCGGGCATGAGATATTGAGTAGGACTCAATTCTATGAGTTGCTTATTGTTCGATAATGCACTTATTTGCTGGTCAAAATCGACGTTTTTTCCTGTGAGAACGGATTTAATAATACCGTTATTATCGACCAAGATTAGCGCTTGAGCTGCGTACTCAAAATCACCTTTCACAGGACAATGAAAATACTGTCCTAATACACCAAATTTAATCTCAGACATCAGTATGCATCCATCTTATTGTTTGTAGGGTTATATCAATCAGTATAAGAAGTTGCTCTACTCAGAGCGGTTTTTGGCAAACTAATTCAAGGCGAATAGCTGAAAGAATGGTTATTCCCTTGTAAAGCTGTTCAACGCAGAAGTAGGCAGCCAAAATCGCTCCAGAATGGCGAGTTTTAGCGGCTCAGCTGCTGTGACTCTTAATGAACAAGAGGGAGCTAAACTTTAGTTCAACTATGATCTTCACTCATCGCAAACCACATGGTCTTGTATGTTCCAGACATACATAAGACATTTCCTCCATCCTTGAAGGTCAGATGTGGTGAATGTCATTCATGCTGGAGCATTTAATGACCTTGCCTCATAACCGCTAAATTCTCGCTGAGCGACCAAATCTTTAAACTGATTGGTATTATCACGGCGGGAGTATTACATGCGCGCAATCAGATTGAGTAAAATAAGCCGCGTTTTGTGACTAAGCTAATAGACTCAATATGCAGACGATTAAAATGCAGCCAGTGAAATAGAGATAAGCGTTCATTTAGCCACAATAGATACATTCGTTGGCTTATTCATTTTACAGTCTTTTCATCAGAAGCTAGGATCTGTAAAGTACGCCACATAGTAGGCTTTGGGTCATATGGTCCATTTGCTAAGTAACGAACACAAGAGTATTGAAGATGAGTGACGAGCAAAAAGTTATCGATAATTTGGATGACCTAAGACGTTTATTAGTGTCGATTGAAACGGGTGGTTTGGGTCTTGAAGGTGTAGCTGGTGTTGGCATGGCGACTAATAATGCCGATGGTCGTCACTTTGTTGCCGTATTTGATAATAACCATAAGCTGTTACATGCCCGTTGGGTAACCGATGAAGTGTATGAAACTGGCAAAGATATGGTGCGTGACGGCGTGACCGGCAAACACTAAATCCGTTATTTTATGGATAGATTATGGAAGCCCGAGCTTAATGAGTTTTGGCTTTTTTATTGCACCTTTTACAGTATTAGAAAGTATTAGCAATGCCCGAAATTCTAATTTTGCTCGCAGTCTTTATTACGGTATTGGATTACACTTTCGGGATATTCTGTTTTAGAAACGTTCCCTACAACAACGTTTTCAATTAAAACGTTCCCAACCAAAATAATAGGTAGTTGCAATGCAAACCGCTGAAAAATTTATTGAACATCTCGAATTAGAACAACATGTTGAAGGTGGCTATTTTCGCTCGTCATATCGCTCAGAGCAGCAGTTCGATGACACAAGGGCACTGTGGACGAGTATTTATTTTTTATTGCGTACAGGCGAAGTATCGAATTTTCATCGCTTAACGGCGGATGAGATGTGGTATTTCCACGCAGGTGAATCATTAACGATTTATATGATTGATGAGCAAGGGGAGCTGACCAGCGCACAATTAGGCTTAGATATGGCTGCGGGCGAGCGCCCACAATTTTTAGTCCCTAAGGGCTCTGTTTTTGGTTCGGCGATGAATAAGCCAGGCTTTTCACTGGTCGGTTGTATGGTTTCTCCAGGTTTTACCTTTGATGATTTTGAGTTGTTTAGCCAAGAAACCTTGTTGACGGATTACCCGCAGCATCAAGATATTATTAAGCGTTTAAGCCGTAGTGGTGTCGGTAGCTAGTGATGACTCTCTAATTATGACAGTCTAAGAATGATTGCCTAAGTGTGACAGTCTAATAGTGACTGCATAGGGGATGAGACGCTAGTGGAAGCCCTCGCTTGCAGATGCAAAAAGGCGCCGAATGCGATGTGACCCGCCGCCTTTTTTTCTTAAGCTCAGCCCTTAGCTCAAGCTTTAACTTAGTAATTAAGCAAGCCCTTAAGCAGGTCCTTAAGCAAGTTATTAACTTAGCGTTAAGGCTGCTTTGCTAACACGGCGTCAATGTCTGCGGCGCTATGACGCTCAGCTAATTGCTCCCACTCCTCACCCCATGAGCGGTTAACGATACGGCCACGCTGCACGCCTTGGCGCTGTTCAATCTGTTTAGCCCAGCGCTGTAGGTTAGGGTAGCTGGCAACATCTAAAAATTCGGCGGCATCGTATAAGTTGCCAAGCACTAAATTGCCGTACCAAGGCCATATTGCGATGTCGGCAATACTGTATTCATTACCGCCAATGAATTCGTTATTGGCGAGTTGTTTATCGAGCACGTCAAGTTGGCGCTTAGCCTCCATACTGAAACGGTTAATCGGGTACTCGAACTTTTCTGGTGCGTAAGCATAGAAATGGCCAAAGCCGCCGCCAAGGTAAGGTGCAGAACCTTGTAACCAGAATAACCAGTTCATGACCTCGGTTTTAGCCGCCAGCTCTGTTGGTAAAAAGTAGCCAAATTTTTCGGCTAAATAAAGCAAAATATTACCCGACTCAAACACACGAATTGGCTTTGTCTCTGTGGTATCGATAAGGGCGGGGATTTTAGAGTTTGGATTGATATCGACAAAGCCTGAACCGAACTGATCGCCTTCGCCGATGTTAATTAGATAGGCATCATACTCAGCCCCAGTCACGCCTTTGGCGAGTAACTCTTCTAGCATAATCGTGACTTTTTGGCCATTAGGTGTCGCCAGTGAATGCAGCTGCAGCGGATGTTTACCTTTGGCTAATACGTGTTTATGTCTTGGACCAGAGTCTGGGCGGTTGATGCTGGCCCACTCGCCGCCATTTTCATTATCCATGGTCCAAACTTTTGCTGGTGTGTATGGGTTTGTCATGTTCTGTCCTAATAGGTATTAGCTCTGTTAACGACAATTGTTAACTGCATTTGTTGTTAGCGCCGAGCGACATTGATTGCTTTGTGTTAACAGTATAGATATCGGGTCAGTTGCTCTTTTTTAAACCCTTAAAATCGAGTTATGAATATAACCGTTTAATCTGATTGAGAGCGATGAGGAATAAAAAATGCCAGTCAGGTGACTGACTGGCATTTAAGGGAGAACTTAACTTACTTTAACTTCAGTGGACTTGTTAAAGTGTGAGTTAGCCCATTACCAAATGCGTACGCGCTGATCTTCTGGTAGATACAGCTCGTCACCCGGTTTTACGTCAAATGCTTTGTACCAAGCATCGTGGTTACGTGGTGCTTGAGCGCGGTAGCGGCCCGGAGCATGAGTGCCTGCACGTAGCTGGTTTAGCATGCTTTGTTCAGTACGTTTTTCTTTCCATACTTGTGCCCAAGCAAGGAAGAAACGCTGATCACCAGTTACACCATCAATCACAGGAGCTTCTTTACCGTTTAGGCTCAACTTGTATGCATGGTAAGCCATTGATAAACCACCAACATCACCAATGTTTTCACCTAGGCTGTTACGGCCGTTGACGAAATTTTCTGGGATTGGTTCATACTTACTGTATTGCGCGGCAAGCTGATCGGCTTTGGCTTCAAATGCAGCACGGTCAGCATCTGTCCACCAGTTACGTTGGATCCCGTTAGCGTCAGACTTTGAACCTTGGTCATCAAAACCGTGACCCATTTCATGACCGATAACCGCGCCAATACCACCATAGTTTACGGCAGGGTCTGCATTGGGATCGAAAAATGGCGGTTGTAGAATTGCAGCTGGGAAAACAATTTCATTAAACGAGCTGTTGTAATAGGCATTAACGCGCTGTGGTGTCATACCCCAACGGTTACGGTCAGTTTTCTTAAGCTCTTTAGCGACGCTATCAGCATTGAAGTACTGGCGCAGATTTTGAATATTGCCTACGAGGTCTTTGTTGGTGAGCGCTAAACCATCAAACTCTTGCCACACATCTGGGTAACCAATTTTTGGATTAAATGCCGCAAGTTTAGCATGAGCATTAACTTTAGTTTCGGCGCCCATCCAGTCTAGGCCGTCAATACGCTCACCCATAGCGGTACGCAGGTTTTCAACCAGCTCTGCCATTTGTTGCTTAGATGACTCTGGGAAGTAACGCGCCACATACACCTTGCCGATAGCAAAGCCGAGTGACTGAGTGCCTGACATCTCTGATACCGCGCGTTTCCAGCGTGGACGAGGCTCTTCTTGACCGCTTAGAGTTTTACCATAAAAACCAAAGTTGGCCGCGTAAATATCTTCTGATAAAAGACCAGCATTGTTACTGACTGTGTGGAAGGTCAGGTAATCCTGCCATACATTCAGAGGTTGCGTATTAACGAGATCAATCATCGCTTTGACAGGATCTGGCTGAGAGATATTTAGCTGTGGTACTTGGTAGCCAGTTTGTTCAAAATAAACATCCCAATCAAATCCTGGGTAGTCTTTTGCTAAATCAGCGCGCTTCACTTGGTTCAGTGTTAGGTCGCGGTTACGGCGCTTCTCACGTGGCCATTGGCCTTCAGCCATCTTAGTCTCTAGTGCAAGAATAGCGGTTGCACGTGCTTGACCATCTTTTATACCAGCAAAGGCCAGCATTTCAGCAATATGATTGACGTAAGCTTCACGGATTTTAACGAAACGCTCGGCGTCTTCTAGGTAGTAAGAGCGATCGGGTAAGCCTAAGCCACCGGCACCAATAGACATTTCATACTGGTTTGGATCAAGACGGTTAAACCACATGCCACCAGATATTGGGGAGGTGGCGCCCGTTAACCAAGCTTGACCAAATACTTTAGTTAAATCGTCAGTAGACTTAATCGCACTGATTTGCTCTAGCGTGCTCTGGATAGGGGTGATACCGAGTTTATTAATCGTATCAGTATCCATGTATGACTGGTAAAAATCGGCGATTAGCTGTTCTTCGGCATTAAGGTCAGTGCGGCTAGCGATATCATCGATGATCTCTTTAACCTGTTTTTCACTGCGCTCAGCAAGACCGGTAAAGGCGCCAAAGCGGGTTTTGTCAGCTGGCATTACATAGTTGTCGTACCATGTGCCGCTAGCATACATAAAGAAGTCATCGCCTGGATTTACGGCTTCGTTACGCGCGCTGAGATCGACACCAAAGCTCCCGAGTTCTGCTTTATTGTTAGCAGTGTTAGTGACTTCAGCTTCAGTCACTTTTGCTTGGGGTTCGTTATTTACATCTGACGTGCCACAGCCACCCAAAAAGGAGGTTGCTAGGGCCATTGCGATAAGGGACTTTTTCATTATGTTAATCTCTTCCTTGCCAATAGTTTTTATCGTTTTTGTAACGGTTCTTATTATGATTTTGCAATAAACTTTTTATTATTGTTAACCAAGCTATCTTGTAGAATTGCCATAAAATGTCAACATTTGAATTGTTAATAAGTTTGAGTGAAGGACTGAATGCGAAGACACCTAGCTTTACTGATATAAAAATAGCAGCCAAGTGGCTGCTATTTTTAATGTAAATTAAGCGGTGACAAACCTATGCCGTTACTTCTCGATTAATACGTTTGGTGCTCTTTTTAAATATACGGCGATAGAAAGTTACTGCGCTGAACATTAAGATTAAGCTACCAACCAGCGATACAGTGGTAATAAACAAGGAGTAGCTGAGCGGCATGTTTAAAGCGTCATGCAGTGGTCTAACAAAACTTGCCACTTGGCCTGAAAGCGGTCTATCGCTGTGCTTTATCGCGTCTTTAATCACACCTTGCTCGAAGCTCATTGTTATACGGTCGGCTTCACGCAGCCAAACACCACTATGACTATCAAAACGTATACTGTAGTTAAGCTCTGTCGGTGTTTCTCCCTTTTTAACTCTTGGTTTACTAATCGCGACTAAGTGTGATTCTGGCCATAAATCTTGCGCTGTTTGTAGCTGACTCTGCCAGTTGTTTGCTTGGCTAATCGGGTAGACCATTTCAGTTGCTGGTTGCTTAAGTGCTCCGGTCCACAAACTCTTGTAAGTAATTAAAAAACCACTAATGCACAAGATAAGCAGCGGTACAGAGATAAACAGGCCTAGCTGGATATGGCTCTTAACTAAGCTGCTTGAACGGGTATTTGTTGGAATACTCTGTTTCAATCTAAAGCCCTTACGTACTCGCCACCAAAGATAGATACCGACAAGTGTGACCACGCCGCCAAGCAGGGATGCCCAAGCATTAATGTACTTGCCGCCAAAGTCTTCTAATAAGAAGTTACGGTGTAGCCAAAATACAGTGGCATAACCCGGAATGTCACCAAATGAGCTGATAGAAAGCTCATTAAGTTGGTTATCTAATGCGATGGTTTTTCCGCGAGTTGCAGCTTGAATATAAGGGCTGTGCTCTGTTGGAAAGCGAACGGTGCTCATTGCTGGATAACGGTCAAATAAGGTTTCAACGGTATGAGCTTTTTGCTCAATAGATAGCGACGCATATTGCTGACCTTTATCATCAAGCCTTTTATACATGTCGACGCTACCAAGATAGACACCGGTAGTCAGTACAATCAGCATGGTAATACTGATAAAAAAACCTACCCAATTATGAAACCACTTTAAAAAAGGTACTACATTCATATTGATATTCTCGAATCGGTCTAGGCACATTTTGCCAAAAGACCCTGAAAGGGTTTTAACGTAGCAAACCTGTGTAAAATTATTTTTTAATAGGTTAAGTAAACAGGCTACGGCAATTAAACTGTCGTGAATGATAATCAATCTCACTATCAACTGCAATTAAAGAAGTGTAAAGGTGCATGATAGGTATATATGTTGATAGATATAGCTAGATATAAAGAAAACCCGCTAGGTGCGGGTTTTCTTTCATTAGGGAGCGGTAGGGCTTCTACTTATAACGACAATGGTTATTTTTTAATGCGTGTTTTTAACGCTTTAAGCAGCTACCGACATGCTGCGGATCAAGCTCGGTAGTGGTGATGTATTGACTGCCCATACAGGCGATGTAATGACTAAAGAACTCTTTTAACTGATCGTTCATTGGGAGTGCTGATTGTTGTTTAACCGCAGTTAATGCGTCCTTCAAGCATTGAGATTTAAAAGGCTGCAGTTTAATTGCGCAGCTTTTGGCATCTTTAAAACCTAAACAACGCTGGTATTTATCCTGATTGCAAAGGTAATACTCACCTTGAGTGATTAACTTCTCTAGCGTTAAGGCTTGCTCAACAGCCTTATTCTTCCCGCCTTTTAGCACGTTTTTTTCATCCATATTCACCAACATGAAAGACTTTTTGGAGACCACTGAATCGCGATAAAGAATTTCAAGTGTCCATCGCCCAGTGACTAACTCATGGGCGTCGCCGAAATACCACATCGCCAGATTACGGTCGTGCTTGAACATGGTGTCCGTCCAGCTTGAGGTGGTGAAGCCTTTACCACTTTTAGGGTCGACAATCTTTGGGTGAGTCATGCGAACTGTAATGGGAAATTGGTTTTGCTTGGCAAGGTGAGAATCGACTTTACCTGAGGCATCTTTAGGTAAATTAACCGCGTAACGATAACCGATATATTGGCCAAGTGTCGGCATCACTAATTGACTGGAATTGACATCATATTGAGCCCCATTCTGGGTAATGGTACCGGCTTCAATAATACTGACTCGGGGCGATAATAGGTTTGAGATATCCTGTTGATTTAAGGCGTTATTGGCGATTGAAACCGGTGTGCCTTCTATCGATAGCATTTTAGGATGATATTGCGGATCAAGTATCAAACTTTGTAGCGGGTTATTAAATGCAACGAGCTTATTCAGTTTGTTAAAGGCTGAAATGTCTAACTCTGTGATGCGGTTATTGTTGAGCTCTAGTTCAATTAAAGGTGCGGCAGGGCTCAATGTCATATCATCAATCTGGTTGTAATCGGCTTTGACTTTTATTAAGCGTGGATTTTGGCTTAAATCCAATTGCTTGAGCTGGTTATTTCTGACCGCAACAACTCTGAGATCAGGGTTGTGTTCGAGATCCAGCGCGGTAAGTTGATTGCTCGGTAGGTAAAGGTGATTAAGTTTAGGGTTATGGGACAGATCTATTTTACTCAAGGTGCCAACCGATAGATTTAATGTCTGTAATTCAGGATTATGAGACAGGTCAATCTCGGTCAGCTGATGGCGGCTTAAGCCTAAATCTCTTAGTTTTGGTAGCGTAGAAGTATCAATTTGAGTCAGTGGTAATTTATAGGCATAAAGGCTTATAAGCTGTGGGTTTTCACTCACATCGACAGTGGTAATGTTATTGCCTGAAATATTGAGTGCAATGAGTAATGGGTTGTTAGACAGATCAATATCAGTAAGCTGGTTATTACCTACGATAAGCCTATCAAGTTGCTCTAGATGACTGACATCAATGTGGCTGATTTGATTATCCAGCAACACTAATGCTGTCAGAGCAGGCATAAACCTAATTTCGTCTACGTTGGTTATTTGCTGACTATTACAGCTAAGTTGGGTGATTTTGGCCAGTTCCGTGATGCCGTTTTGTTGAACGCATTGTGCAAATTGTGGGTCGGTAAATTGAACCTCGCTGACTTGCTTTGGAGCTTGTGTTAGGGCGCAGCCGCTTAAGGCTAACAGGCTTGATGCCAGTAAGCCTGCGGTTAACTTCAATGATGTCATTTGTTGCTTATCCTTATTCCAAATACTGGGTCAGTTTATTGTCTGTACCTCTAATTCGAGTTTTTTACGCTATATTCAATCGATTTACTGACAATTTTGGTGCTGAATATATTGATAATGGCTTTATGTTTCAATGACTTTTGGGAAGTGGTGACATTAGAAGGTTAATACTTTGATCTTGAGCAAGCTAGGCAATTAAATAAAAATTTACCGAACCTCCCCATAGCCCGATGTAATGACTAATAGGGCTTCAGTTTATAGGCTTAAATACTATCGAGCTTTGCAGCTAGTCAAGCTAATCAAGTTAGTATATTCATAGCAATTAGCACGAGAGGATGTGACGTTAGAACTGAAGTTTTTTGAACACATGTAGCTGATTTTACTTTTGGAGTCGCGGCCATATTCACCAAAATAGAATATAGGGGCAACTGTCACTTTGGATACGTTATACACTTCTGCGGGGCGTTATTTTGACACTGTTTGGTTAATAGTGTTTGGTATCGGATTTTTATTAGTTTTTAATGCTATGAAGGCTGGTTGCTTCCCCTCGAAATAACTAGTAGTTAAGTCTATGTGTGGGAGATTTTTACAACTTTAGGCTAGTTTGGCTTAATACTTTGAGCGGATTCAAGGACGCTTTTCTCTAAGCATAATCTGTGGCGACATTCTGGTTACCCCTGTTGCGAGCTAGTGACTATCTTTTGCTGTCAGCCGAGTACTCAGAATTGTTTTTTGGAGTTTATATTATTGCAATTGCTCCTTGTCGTGGTAAGCGGGCTCGGTCTGTTACCTCAAAATTGTTAATTTAGGGAAAGGTATAGGGATATGAAATACACTAAAATTGCACTGCTGGTCTCATCAGCTATTTTTGCATCGACAAGCGCTTATGCGACGGGAAGCAACAAAAATAACGCAGATGTAACTCAAAATGGTGACAGTAACCAAGCATATGTTTTGCAAGCCAACGAAAGTGTGAACAATACTACGACAGTGGATCAGAACGGTAGTGCAAACCAAGCTTCTGTTTCACAAACTGAAACGGCAAATGCAACGGCTGATATCGACCAAGTCGGTCAAGGCAACCAAGCAAACATTGAGCAGAATGACGAGATCAGCACCTCAACGGCAACAATCGACACCACGGGTAACGCGAACGTATCAAGCATTAGACAGCAACGTGGTACGCAGGAAGAAGCGACTGCAATCATCACTCAAAATGGTGATACCAACAACGCGACTATTTTCCAAGACAGTGCCGATGGCTCGCTATCAAGCATTACTCAGAACGGCTCTGGTGATACAGCATTTATCAATAACATGGCAACAGATCATGCAAGTGCGACCATTACTCAAAATGTGGGTGGCGGTAATAACGCAACCATTCAACAAGGTGATGCTGATTATGCTACTGCAGAGCTAAATCAAACGGGCAGTGCTAATACTGGTGTGATTGACCAATTTACCAATGTTGATGATTGGAAAACGAAATCTGATACAACTTCTGCAATCCTTAATCAAAATGGCGTGGGTAACAATGGTTATATTAGCCAGACAGCGACTCACTCCACTGCCGATGTGACTCAAACGGGTGACTTTAACATTGCGAGTCTAGTGCAAACTGGCAGCGAGGCGAGTGCTAGCCTTGCGCAAATTGGTAATAACAACCAAGGCTTTATTAACCAACAAGCTAAAGACAGTGTAACCGCAACACAAACAGGCAATGGTAACGGCCTTTTTGCTAATCAAGCGGGTTCAGAGCATTTAGGTAATACGTTAAGCGCTAGCCAAACTGGTAACCTTAACAACATCTATGTCAATCAAACTGCGGATGCGGGGACTTCACAGTCCGCATCGATTGATCAAATTGGTAATGAAAACCAGGCAACAGTGAATCAGTCAGGTGCAGGCCAAAGCGCTAGCATCACTCAAGCAAGTGATTTAAGTGTTGTTTCGTTAAACCAGCAAGATTTTGGCAACAGCGCGACAGTTAATCAAACTGGTACTGTGCAATCTGCAATTATTACTCAGTTTGATGAATCGAACGTTGCAAATGTGACTCAAGGTGGTATGAATAACCAGCTTTCACTAACTCAGAGTGGCAGCACTGCGGGTAACGGTAATGCAGCAACAGTTAGCCAATTGGGTGACGGTGATTCAGCCATCATTACTCAACTTGGCGAAAGCAACACTGCTGTAGTAGAACAAGCAGACGACAGCTACGGTAACAGCATTAGCATCAATCAAAATGGTCTAGGTAACCTTGCAGCTGCTGGTACGCGCTTTGGTAGCGGTAGCCAAATAACGATTGACCAGCAAGGTACTCATAACGTCATCATGGGCGGTGGTAATACACCAAGTGGTTATGGTGACACCGTTGGAGCGGGTACTTGGGGAGCTGATAATATCCTTATGGTTTCTCAAGACGGCACGGGTAACCGCGTTTATGCTGATGCAGCACATGATCAGTCTACTGTAGATATCTCTCAGCAAGGTGACTTCAACGAGGCATCGGTTGAATCATGGTGGGGAGAGCAAAATGATATCACTGTTGCTCAAACGGGTGAGTCTCATGTTACTGATGTGCATGTTTATGGTGGCGTAGGTAACCATGTTTCTGTGACTCAATATAATGTACAGAACACTGCCATTGTAACGTCAACGGGCAGTCATAATAGTGCGACAATTATTCAAGGCAGCATGCCTCAGTAATGAATAACAATGACTAAAAAAGGGAGCTTCGGCTCCCTTTTTGTTGTCAGCTAATGACTCAGAACTTGCTGACTCACATTAGCTGATTAAGCCATAGTTGATTAAGCCTTAGTTGATTAAGCCTTAATTGGTTTAGCTTTGGCTGATTAAGTGTTAGCTAATCAAGAGTTGGTGTTGAGGCGATGAAACAGTGAGTCTTTTAACTCTGCTCTATCATGCTTCAGTTGATTCATGGCGTCGTCATCAATAGGCGCGCCTCTTAATTCAAGTTCGCGGATCTCTTTATCTAGCGCATTGTAGTGCTTGGTATCTTTAGCAAAAGCTTCATCGGTTTGGCAAAGCTTAACAATGATATCTTGGTACTCAGGAAACTCATGCATTATTGAGTGGTTTTCGCCTAACATATCAACCCCTAAATCGTTAATGGACAGTATTGTTACAAAGCTAAGTAAAGCTAATCGTAGGATTAATTTCAAGGTTACTTGTTGAGGTTTAATACTTCTTTCACAATTAAGCTTACGTAACAACTGCTCATCTTACCTAAAATCTGGGCGATATTTGCAGCCTATTTTACGTTACAACTTACTTATTGAGCTGGCTTGGTTCTCTCGATTACACTTATTCGATTGTACGGATTGTGTCGTTAACCAAGCAGCTATTCTCGATAGAACAAGTAACATTTACAGGCCATGACCTTGACAACCTTAGCTTTAATTTTGGCGTCAACTGACTTTAAAGCCTTGGCATTGATGATTGTCATAAAGGCAGTGGATTTTAAAGCTCCTTTATTTTGATCTCCAACTAGTCGGGATCAGCTTAAGGGTTTATCTTTTAATGATAAGCACCAGAGTTGACTCACCCCATATTGAAGTAACCCAAAGGGGGACGGTGCCTTTATAAGGAAGATTGCTATGCAGATGACTCTCTCTTTTCTTGGCGCAGCGCAAGAGGTGACAGGCTCTTGTCACCTACTCAATATTGATGGTCAGCAAGTGTTGCTCGATTGCGGCCTGATCCAGGGCAGTAAGGCTGATGTGTTACGAAATCATGACCCTTTTGCTTTCACGCCGTCACAGATCCAAGCGGTGGTATTAAGCCACGCCCACATCGATCACTCTGGGCGGCTGCCCTTACTGGTAAAGTCAGGCTTTACTGGGCCTATATATAGCCATAAGGCGACGGTAGAGCTTTGTGCGGTAATGCTCAGAGACGCCGCCATGCTCCAAGCCAGAGATATAGAGAGACTCAACAAGAAGCGTGCAAGGAATGATTTACCTTTATTAGAGCCGTTATTCGATGATGGCGACGTTGACCGTGTTATGCAGCAGTTTGTGGCGCTCGATTATGGCGAGAAAGCGCAAGTGATCCCACAGCTTAAGGTGTGTTTGTCTGATGCGGGACATATTTTAGGCTCCGCTGTGGTGGAACTTTGGCTAGGTGAGGGCGAGGCGACTAAAAAACTCGTCTTTAGCGGCGATCTTGGCCGTGAAGGCATGCCGATATTAGATGACCCAAGTTTAATCGATACGGCGGATTTGGTATTGATGGAAAGCACTTACGGTAACAGGTTACACCGTAGTTGGGACGATACGCTAGAAGAGCTTAAATCAATATTTGCACGTACCATAGAGCAGAGCCGTGGCAATATTTTACTGCCTGCATTTTCAGTTGGCCGAGCCCAGGAGTTGCTCTATCTGTTTCACCTCTACGCCAAAGAGTGGGATCTGTCTCACTGGCGTATTTGTCTCGATAGCCCTATGGCAATAAAAGCGACCAAGATCTATGTCGAGAATTATAACTTAATGGATGAGGATTTTAAGCGCTTCACCCGCTTATCGCCCGGTAAGCACCCGTTACTATCGAATGTGGATTTTATCGATTCCACTGAAGAGTCAATGGAGCTCAACCATATTCACCAAGGACTGATTATTATCGCGGGCAGTGGTATGTGTAACGGTGGTCGTATTCGTTGTCATTTAGAGCATAACCTAGCTAATAGTCAGTCTGATGTGATTATTTGTGGCTATCAAGCGCAGGGGACGCCAGGACGATTGTTAGTCGATGGTGCGACAAGTTTAACCATCAGCGGCCAAAGTATTAATGTTGCAGCGAGGCTACATACGATTGGTGGGTTATCGGCTCATGCTGATCAGGCTGAACTGCTGCGCTGGTATCGACATTTTAACGACTCGCCGCCTCTTGTGCTGGTGCATGGCGAGAGTGAATCGCAGCAAGCGTTGTTGGCTGCACTTAATGAAGATGCGCACAATGCGCCAACTCACAGTGCGATAGCTGAGCAGGGAAACTGTTTAGATCTCACGCAACTGCCTAAGTTTGTTTGGTTAACGCAATAACAATAGCTTTAACAATCGATAGCTAAGAGCAGCCTTAGGGCCGCTCTTTATGTTGTTACTTTTTATTACGCTTCACAGGGTGTTTCTCTGGGGTTAAAAGTGAAGCTTAATGCCTAGTTTGGCGATCTTCGATTGCTCAACCGCTAAATCTCGACTCAATAGCAGTTTTTCTTCATCAGGCATGTCAGGGATGATTAATATAACATGGTTATCTTTAACAGCCATTTTCAACTGTACCGGTTGAGTGCTAATCCGTCCTAAGTTAACCACGATAGCTATTCGAAAGATAACGAGTAACCTGGTTATGAGTAATTTATCTTCTGGCTCCAGTAGCTCAACTCTATTTTGATTGATGCGTTTTCTATGGTTTAACACAAGTAGTGCGAGCAGGGTCTGTTGATGCTGACTAAAACCCGGAAGATCGCTATTTTCAATAATATAGCCACCATGTTTATGATGGGATCGTGAGTTAATATGGATGCCTATCTCGTGTAGTTCGGCTCCGCTTTCTAGCAACCAAAGGTAAGGCGAAATCTGCCAGTCCTCGCTGACTTGCTCAAATAGATGATTGATAGAGTGACTGACATTACTCGCCTGGACAGGATCGGCATGATAGAGCTGTGCCAAGCTGGTAACGGTGCGCTGCTTAATGCTTTTTTGTTGGCCTATTTGTGCCAGCTCGTACAAGATCCCCTCACGTAAAGCCCCTTGGGCAACTTGCATGGTATCTATGGCGAGGCGTTTGAAAAAACTGATCAATATACACAGACCAGCAGGCAGTAGCGCAATGCGTTTGGGGTCAAGATTGGGCAGGTTTATATTATCGATATGACGTGCATCTAACAGATATTGTTTGAGCGTAATTAAGCGTTCTAATGTAATGTCAGTCGGTGTTTCTTGTTGGTGATTTATCGCTTCATATATCGCTTTGACACTGCCTGAGCTTCCGAGCACTAATTGCCAGTTTCCCTTAAAATAGGCATTGGGTAGTAAAGAAAACTGCTTATCGGCTGAAGTCTGTGCGGCCTTGAAGCTGGCTTTGTCGAGTACGCCAGAAGAAAAAAAGCGCTTGTTATAACTCACGCAGCCACATTTGAGGCTGGCTAATGCTGTGGCTTTTGTTTGCTTGCCTATCACAACCTCGGTCGAACCACCGCCAATATCGATAACCAAATTGCGTGTTTGCAGGCTTTGGCTATTGCTGATCCCACTGTAGATCAATCTCGCCTCTTCATGGCCCGATACAATCTCTATCGAGTAGGGGATGATCTTATAGGCGGCCTTAATAAACTGGCGGGCATTCTTAGCGACTCTAAGGGCATGGGTTGCCACCAGACGCACTCTGGGTTGTTCTAGTCCTGAAAAGCGCTGATGAAATTCAGTTAAACAAGTGAGGCCGCGCTCAATGGCTTGCTGATCTAGCTGGCCGTTGTCTGCAATACCTTCAGCGAGCTGAACCTGGCGCTTTTCTTTATGTAAGATCTGAATCGTGCCGTCTTGCTCTCTTGCAATCACTAAGTGAAAGCTATTAGAGCCCATATCGATAGCAACAAAATGGACTGAGTTGTCTTGTGGGGCCACGTTCTATTAAGCCTTCTTTTGTATGGTGTCAGTTTGCCAATAAACAAATGGCGCAGGAGAGTTCGCTAGTATTTGTGCTTGAGTTGCTTCGTAGCGTTGTAAATATTGATGAATAGCCATTTGGCTACGTACCTTTTTTCTATTACCGCGGGAGCGGTATTGATTACTTTGCTCTTGATCGACTATACGAGATTTAGTGTTATCACTTAGCTGGATATGGATGATATCGATAATCATCTTTTTGAGCGCCTGGCTGTAAATTGGCGTACAAACTTCAACTCGCTCGTCAAGGTTGCGAGTCATCCAGTCAGATGAGCCTAAAAAGAGTTTCTGTTCACCATTGGCATGAAATAGCATCACGCGAGAATGCTCTAAATAGCGATCAACAATACTGTACACCTCGATATTACTACTGACTCCAGCAAGTTGCGGAATGAGTATGCACATGCCGCGAATAATCAGCTTAATGATCACACCTGCTTGAGAGGCCTGATACAGCTTTTCGACCATGACTTTATCGACTAAATTGTTTAGCTTCAGCGTGATAGCCGCGGGCTTGCTCAGCTTAGCGTTATCAATTTCATCATCGATAAGGTTGAGCCATTGCTGCCTTGAATTAAAGGGCGATACGATTAAGTGATCAAAGTAATCTCGCTGATAGGGACGCTTAAGTAGATCAAAGACATGCTTAACCTCTCGGGCAATGGCTTGGTTAGCAGTAAACAGTGAGAAATCAGTATAAAAACGCGCAGTACCTTCATTAAAGTTGCCTGAACCAATATGAGCGTATAGCCGAGTTTTGTCGTTTTCTTTACGGCTGATCAGGCAAAGTTTTGAGTGTACTTTTAGGCTCGGGATCCCGTGATGCACCTTAACGCCAGCCTCTGCTAAGCGTTTGGTCCAATCGATATTGGATTGTTCATCAAAGCGGGCTCTGAGTTCGATAACCGCAGTCACTTGCTTGCCGTTTTGTACAGCATCGATAAGAGACTGCATGATGTGGCTGTTTTTGGCGACGCGATAAAGGTTAATCTTAATTGAATGTACAGCCGGATCGAATGCGGCTTGACGCACCAACTCAGTAAAGTGAGAGAATTTATGATACGGGTAGTTCAGTGCAATATCGCTGTGATTTATGGCGTCAAAACAGTTGTTGAAAGCATTGAATTGGCTACTTTCGATGGCGCTAAGGGTCTCATAGCTATGCTTGCGTCGACTCGATACCGGAAAGTCGATAAAGTCTTTAAAGCTGTGGTAACGCCCGCCAGGCACTAAGCATTCGGTTGAGCTGATGCTTAAGCTTCGTTTTAACATCTTTAGCATAGAGCTTGGCATGTTTCGGTCAAAAACCAGTCTTACGGGTTGTGCCTGTAAACGCTTGCGAATGGCATTACTCATTTGTTCTAACTGAGTTTTTTCAAGTTCCTCAGTAATATCAAAGTCTGCATCTCGGGTCATTTTCATTGAATAGACCTGGATGCTGTCGTAGTCAAAGAAAGGCTGGAACAGCTGGTCGATACAGTGGCGAATGATATTGTCTAGTAAGATAAAATGTCTATTCTTACTTGATTTTTCATGGGGAAGCTCAATAAAGCGAGGTAAGTTGGTATTGGGGATTTTTACAAATGCATAGCGACTCACCTCTCCCTTTTGCAAGCTTGTGCAAAGGTAAGTCGAGTCATCATCAATATGGTTAATAAGCTTATTCTGCTTGGTGATGATAAGTGGGGCGATGTGACGAATAAGCTGATCTTTAAAGTATTTATTTAGCCAGGCACTATGAAAGTCACTGAGCTGTTTCTCATTAATCAAGAAGATGTTTTCTCGTGCAAGGGCTTTCATCAAGGCATGATAAGTGTCATCGAAATGCTCCTGAAGCTTAAGCACTTTATCTTGGATCTTATTCATCAGCTTCTGGTTTTTATCTGATGCGTTGGGGTAAGCGAGTAATATTTCACGCCTCACCGCTGCCACTCTGACTTTGAAAAATTCGTCCATATTACTGGAGTAGATCCCTAAGAATCTGACCCTTTCGATTAGCGGAACAGCCTTATCACACGCTTCTTGTAATACCCGTTCGTTGAAAGATAACCAAGAAAGTTCTTTGTCGATAAATAAATCTGGATTGATTGAAGACACTGCCTATCCTATTTTGATTCAGCTTAAATACATCGTTGAGCTAATCGCGCTAGCGCATCCTGCTAGATAGATTCTTACTCCATATAACGCCAGTTTATTGAGCTTGTATGACACTTTTATTTAAATACGCCATAGGTGAGCAAAACTATTGTTAGTGCAGCATGGTGCAACTTATTGGTCATATTCGCGGGTTAAGGTTGAAAATCCAGATGTAAAGCCGATGTGATGAGTGATACTCTTGCGAAACATTTCTTTCATGTTTTGAGTACCATACTTGTTGTATAAGCGATTATTCTTCCCTCTGGCTTTAGCGTGTTATCACAGCTTATTTGTCCCGGTACATGCCTCTGAAATACGGGGGGCAGAGGCTAATACTGCCAAGAGTGATACTCAGGCTGATACTACAAAGAGGGATACTCAGGCCGAAACGAATGATCAGAGCCAGGATGAAGATCCGTCGTCTCTTAGTGCTGAAGACGATCCTTGCTATAGCCAGTCGCAGATGGAAGGCACAATCGATAGGGCTTTTGATTACCTCAATACTAAGTTTTGTCAGCCTGCTATTTGGTTTGATAGCTTTTTTGTGGATGAGCGCGTCGAAGAGGATGCTAGAGCTGGCACTATAGTGCGCTGGTATAACGACTTTTCTTATTATGAAAAAGAAGGGTTTAAGTATCGGGCTAACCTTAACGCTAGATTGCATTTACCCGGTGTCACTAAACGTGTAAAGCTTATTTTGGACTCAACAGGCGAAGATGACCCTTTTGCGTTTATTAAATCTCCAAATGACAAAAATGAAAGAGACATTGGACTGAGGTACGACTGGTACGCTAAAGATCGTGTCAGTTTTAATATTAAGGCTAACTTTAAACCTAAAGTAGAAGCGCGTTGGCGCTACACTTATCCCATTTCTGACAGTACAGTGACTCGGTTAACTCAGAAGCTTTATCAGGAGAAAAAGGTGACGGGGGAGTCGACTGAATTTGATGTTGAGCATGCTTTTAACGAAACATTTGTGGGGCGCTGGAGTGCGGTAGCACAGTACGAGAGTCGTGGTAATGGTTGGGAGTTTGGTTCAAGTGCCAAGCTGTATCAATACATCAATAATAAACAAGCGCTAAGTTACCAAGCCAGCATTTATGGCGTTAATGAGCCTTATCATTATGTGAAAAATGCCAGTGTCAGCCTCACTTATCGGCAGAATGTTGCCAGGGATTGGCTATTCTATTCGATCACTCCTGAATATAATTGGAGTAAAGAGGATGAGTTTTCAGAGCGTATCAATCAATTCATCCTTACATTTTCTCTCGAAGTGCTGTTCCAGAATGTGTAGCATTACTGCTACTGGGATTAACTTTGCCATTATTGTTATTGGCTAACAGTATTAATCGACACCAATAACCGCTTTGATGCTAGGCTCGGTTTTTATCTCAGCCTGTAGGACTGGGGTTGTTAGCTGCTCTGCCAAGATAATAAGACTATCGGTATAGGAAAATCCATAGCCATAGCCACCTTCAGTGCTGACGCCATTACCGAGTAGGTGAGGGTCGCTGAAGTGATCTTTAAAGACATAATCTCCAGACGTTACAGGGGTTATCTGCTGCACTTTAAAGCCATCATTATTCAAGGCTTCGATAGCTTGTTGCAGATCATCATTGAGGCGTTCGTTATCAATCTTACAGGTTGAATATTCAAAGTCAGATGTTTTCGGCTTCGCGGCCCACATCTCCTCACGCTTATCGGTTTCAATCTTGGCAAAATAGCTCTTCACTAATACTATTTTCTGTTTCATTGATGCGCCTTAGTCTGTTATTTTCGTGCAATATTTAGAGGCGTTGATAACGCGAGTCTTGTCTGTTTAACGCTACAGATTACTCTATTAGCACTAACCGGTAAATATGATTAACTCTTTATTATTCAAGGCGGTTATAGAGGGGGAATGACGGTGGGTTAGCGAAAATACTTTCACAATGTTATTGCAACGGCTATTCATTTTTGTTGATAAAGGTAGGCTTATCTTGCTAGGTAACGCTAGCTAAATCTGTGATTTGTTGAAAAAAAGTCCTGTAATTGTTATGGTTGTGTCGCGATTAATCCAGTCAAATCATGTTTTCAGCGAACTAAATAGCACGTTGAATGTTGTCATCTACCTTGGTGTCTTAAGGTATAAACCAGTGGTTATATAGCGAATAGGAAAGTACCTTATTATGTCTAATATAGTGGAACTGAATTCTCTCTCGGAGTTGAAGTTTCATATAAAAACCTTCGACGAAAAGCTTAACGAGCAGTTTTTAACGCTGCCTGTGCAAACTCTACTTAAGAGGCGCGCTAAGCATATAGACGAAATGTTGGTTGCATTATGGAAGATGTACAACCTGCATAATACCTCTATGTCGCTTAATGCGGTGGGAGGATATGGTCGAAGGGCACTGCATCCAAGGTCTGATATCGATTTAGCCATTATTGTCGAGCAAGAACTGACCCCACATCAGCAAGAACAATTATCACTTTTTCTCACCCGCCTCTGGGATTTTGGTTTAGATATAGGCCAAACCGTTAGAACACTCTCTGAATCGACAGAATCAGCCCGCTCAGATATTACCATTGCCACCAACCTGCTCGATATCCGCTGTTTAGTTGGCGCCAAAAAACATGCGCAAACCATTAAAGAGCAGCTTTATCAAAATCAGCTATGGACCAGCCTGTCTTTCTACGATGCTAAAATGGCTGAGCAGCAATTAAGGCACAATAAAGCGCTAAACACCGCACTTTATTTAGAGCCCAATCTTAAGAATAACCCCGGTGGATTGCGCGATGTGCATACGATCATGTGGATTGCGCAAAAGCATTTCTCATTGGCTAATGCCAACGCCCTTAAAACCATAGGCTTTTTACAGCAAGATGAAGTGTATGAGCTGCTCGAAGCGTATGACTTCATCTGCCGTGTTAGATGGGCGCTTCACTGCGTGACACAATCGGCGCAGGATGTTTTGTTATTTGAGCATCAAGCAGGTGTGGCCGAGTTTATGCAGTTTGGCCAAGGCGATAATAGCCAGTTGGCGATCGAACGTATGATGCGTCAACTCTTTAGAGCCATGACGCGTGTGCGAGAGTTAAATCAAATTATCTGTGACTCATTTAAGCTTGATACGCTAAACGAAACCGAGCGCGGCAATCTGCAATCAATTGATAAATACTTCAGTGTTTGTAACGGACTGATTGAGGTTAAGTTTACTCAGGCGTTTATTGATAAACGCCAAGTGATGCGGATGTTCAAGCTTATTGCTGAGAACGATAATATTGATGGCATTGCGCCGCAAACCCTTAGATTACTTAGGCAAACTCGCCGTGGTTTATTGGGTGAGTTACAAGATTATCAAGGGTGTCGTGAAGAGTTTTTAGCGATTTTGGCGCACCCTAAGGGACTGCGTAAATGTTTAGGTTTAATGCACCGTTACGGCGTACTCGCTGCGTATTGCTCACAGTGGCATGCTATTGAAGGTCAGATGCAGTTTGACATGCATAACGCTTTTACTGTGGATGAGCACACCTTTAAAGCGATCCAATATATCGATAGCTTTGCCCTCAATAAGAAAAACAGCCTTACCTATAGTATTTATCAAAATATTGGTAATCGATTCGCACTGGTATTTGCCACACTCTGTCATCACCTATCTGGGAAGCAGGCGATTGAAAACAGCGAATTAAGTGCAATTCAAGCGAAAGAGTTAGCCGAGGAACATTTGCTTAAAGCCTCGACCACAGCGCTGATTTATTGGCTAGTGGCGAATCAAGATGTACTCATTAGTGCCATTCAAACCCAAGATATTAGCGATCCTGATGTTATAAAACACTTGGCTAAATCCATTGGCTCGGAGGGTAAGCTAAACGCACTGTTTTTGTTTACCATTGCCGATATGATGGCGACCAACGAAAGCTACTGGAATGACTGGCAAGAAAGCCAGTTAACTCAACTGTATATGGCGGTTCGTGAGACGTTAAAGCAGGGGATTGAAAATATATTCGAAGTGCGAACAGTTATCCGTGAAAACCAGGCGGATGCCAAGGCTGAGTTGCTAAAACAGGGGGTTGAGGAAGATCGCCTTAATCGCTTCTGGCACAGTTTACCGAATAACTTCTTTAGTGGTAATTCGTTAGTGGATATCATTGAGATAAGCCAAGGTATTTTGGCGGGGGAAGCGGGCACGACTCGAGTGTTGGTGGGTAAAAATGGTGAAAACGGCTTTACCAGTATTTTTGTTTATACCGAGGATAGGCCTAAGCTGTTTGTTGACCTGTTTAAGACGTTAGCAAGTTCGAAGCTTAAGGTGAAAGATGCACAGATGATGCAGACTAAAAATGGTCAAGTATTGGAGATAATTAAGGTGCTAGATCATAAAGATGAGCCTATTGATGATGAGCCAAGGTTAGAGCAAATAGTTAAGCGGATCTATCGCGCTATTGACCAAAAAGACAGACCTAGAAAACTCATGACGCCAAGAGCATTGAAGAATTTCGATAGTCCTCCTGTCGTAACAGTGCTGCACACCACAAAGAAAAATAGAGCCCTACTAAAGGTAAATACCTTAGATGACCCTATTTATTTAGAGCAGATCTGTAATCTATTATCTGAACGTAACCTGAGTATCCACTCGGCGAAAATTAGTACCTTAGGGGAATGTACCGAAAATGTATTTTTGGTCTCTAACGCAGAAAACAGTTCCTTTGGTCATGATGAACAGTTAAAACTCGTGGATATTATTGAAGAAGAGATAGCCTAACCTCAGTTAAAATGCCTGATTAATTTGTGGTTAAGGCTAGGGTTAGAGTTAAGAGTTAGATGTTAGACATTAATTAAGCATTAAGAGTTAGGCGTTAGGAGAACGATTTGAAATTGGTTTTGTTTGATTTTGATGGCACCTTGACTCAACAAGATATGTTTACCAAATTTATCCTTTACTCTGCCACGCCTGTGCGATTAGTGCTTGGCATGGTATTTATGTCACCGCTTTATCTGCTATACAAGTTAGGTATTATCCCTGCGAGAAGGCTTCGGCCGTTTGTGAGTTTTTTTGCGTTTGCTGGCCGCAATAAACAGCAAGTTGAGGCCATAGGGCAAGTTTATGCAGATAAGATCATCCCCAGCCATATTCGACTCGATGCAATGCAAACCCTCAAGCAACATCAAGCTGATGGTGCGACCATTGTCCTCGTCTCAGCCTCACTAGATCTCTACCTTAAACCTTGGTGTCAGATGATGAATATTGAGCTTATCTGCAGCGAAATGGCCTACCATGAACAGCGCTATACTGGCTACTACAGTGCTGATGATTGCAGTTGCCATGTCAAAGCTGACAAGGTCAGTAAACAGTTTGATTTAAGCCAGTACAATATCATTTATGCTTATGGTGACACTAAAGAGGATTTAGCCATGTTGGCGCTGGCTGATAAAGCCTATATGCGGGGAGTGGAGCAGTAAAGGGGCTACTCTTGTTAGTTGTCAACGTTGTAAATATTAAAGCCCTAGTTTCTCACTAGGGCTTTTAAAAATAATGTATTAACCATTAATGGAACTTTAAAGTCTTGGATAGTGCTCTGTGGACTGTTAAGGCGCCATAAATCCGGAATATTCAACCCCGGTTAATCGAGCCATTTCAATATGCCATGTGGCTAAATCGTCCTTATTAAACTGACTCAAGTCGTCATGGCCACAAGCGCGGGCCATGACCTGCATAAGTTGCACCGAAGCGTTAAAAAAATTCTGTAATTGCTTGGCAGATTTATCAATGTTAAGCCTTTTGCGAAGCTCAGGGTTTTGAGTCGCGATGCCAGAAGGGCAGTTGTTGGTATTACATATTCGTGCGGCAACACAGCCAATTGATTGTATTGCACTATTTGATATTGCTACACCATCGGCGCCTAAGGCGAGCGCTTTGACAAAGTCGATGGGAGTACGTATACCGCCAGTGGCAATTAACGTGACTCGACCACTCTCACCTTGCTGCTCAAGGTAACGTCTTGCTCTAGCAATCGCAGGAATAGTCGGCACACTGATATGGTTGCGAAAAATGTCAGGTGCCGCTCCGGTGCTGCCTCCTCGGCCGTCAAGTATGATGTAATCGGCACTGGCATCTAAAGCAAATTGAATATCGCGTTCGATATGGTTAGCGCTGAGCTTGAAGCCAATGGGAATACCGCCCGATACTTCTCGGACACGGTCGGCAAACCGCTTAAAGTCAGCGCTACTTTTAAGATCGGTAAAGGTAGGGGGCGAGATAGCATCAGTGCCTTCAGGTAAACCACGCACTTCAGATATTTTTCCAACATTTTTACTCGCGGGTAAGTGGCCACCAGTACCTGTTTTTGCGCCTTGGCCGCCTTTAAAGTGAAAGCTTTGCACTTGGCTCAGCAAGGCTTCTTTATAGCCAAATTTTGCGCTGGCAAGTTCATAGAAATAACGCGAGTTTTCGGCTTTCTCCTCCGCTAACATCCCTCCCTCACCAGAGCAGATCCCAGTGCCTGCGAGTTCAGCGCCACGGGCGAGTGCTATTTTGGCCTCCTCAGATAGGGCCCCAAAACTCATATCAGAAACAAACAGTGGGATGGCTAATTTAAGTGGTTTACGTGCCTGTGGGCCAATGATGAGCTCGGTTGATACTTCTATGTCTTCCATTAAAGGTTTTGTGGCCATTTGTGCCACCATCAATTGTAAATCGTCCCAGTGTGGGAGCTCGTTGCGTGGTACGCCCATCGCGGTCATTGGGCCATGGCGGCCAACTTTAGATAAGCCTTCTCGTGCCAGTAGGTGGATATATTCAAGGGTCGGCTCTGCTGGCGTATTGGTAGCCTGGGGAGGCGCGTCGCTGATAAGAGTGACTTCAGGGCCTTGTTTACCTATATCGGCTTGAACAAATTGTTCATGTGAGCCGTCGCAAAGAGGCGGATTAGCACTGTATTTACACTGACACAGATAGGCTTCTTCGTTGTTATCAGCAGTGAATGCCAGAGGTGTAAACTCGGTACCAGCATGGGAACCGTCACAAAAAGGCTGGCTTTTAGAGCGACCGCAGCGACAAAAGTAGTACTCTTTTCCCTGTACTAGGGTGACTTTAGCTGGTTTGTTATCGGCAATGATAGGTTTCATTTCCCCCCCTTAAGGTGTGCACCACTAAAAATTGGACGTCGAAAGTTGCTTAAAGCATAGCCATAAATCTATTCACTTGATGTATTTAACATGCTGATGGATTTGAATTAAGGCTTAGCTTGCGGATTAGGATGACTGCCAGCGCTCTTGATTAAGCACACTTGTTCAAGGGGGGAGTTCAAGCTTTAAATAGAAAGCTTTCTATTTAAAGCCTTGGGCCCGCAGTTAACTCAGCTTGAACATTTGATAAATCACGACTAAGTTTTTTAGCTGAGTCTTTTACTTATTCAGAGTCCACTCTTTACCACTTGCAGGATTAGCGAAAAGCTAAAGAGCCTTATAGAGTCGCTCTATATGAAGGTACCAAAATGAGCCAGTTAAAAAAGTTACTAGTCATCATCAGTGTTTTCTTTTGTGCCATGTTAAGTGCTCAAGAGCACTATGATGCTCCCTCTAAGGGCGCTAAAGATATGCCCGGGGCAAAGGGCACCTTTGCTTTTAAACCTACAGATTGGATAGCCGGTGAAACAACCTGGTGGAAAGATACCGACGGTGTGGCCCCTGATGTGGCTGGATGTCACGTGGCTACCGATATAGAAGGTAACTTAAACGGAAGAACCTTTGGAGAAGCCTGCCTTGAAAATGGCTTGCTGGTGGAGTCAAACCCAGGTAAAGATGTGCTGCACCGTCATACCGATGATACCGGTCACCCTGATGTATTTGATTGTAATGCCTGGTGTGTTGGGACGGGCAATACGAGTGGCATGTGCACCGTGGCTCAGGCTGATCCATGTGGAGCGTCTGCCGTGTGTCAGTGCCAATAAATTGCTATTGACTCGAACGTTCGCGTATCTCTGGTTGATGATGTTTTTTGAGTGATGTCTTTTGGTGACCTTTGATGACTTTGCGCTGTTAAGGCAAGGTCATTAATTGTGTCTCAGCGCTAGTATCCATCGTCATAGTATCCATGGCGGTAGCGCTCCCGGTAACGGCCTCTGCATTCATCTACTTTCTGGACCCTGTCAGTCGTGCTTAGCGCTGCTCTATATAGCTACATATACGTATAACCCAAAAGCCCTGAAAGCCTATGCTACAGGGCATCGGGGCTTGTCGACTTGTTGTGTGATTAGTGAATAAATTTATTTTATTTTGTGTGAATATTTTTATATTCCAATTGCAAGTTTTGGTGTAAATTACCGCTACCTTATCTAGTTCAACTTGTATTGATAGATAGATGCCATAGTCCGGTTTAGGTCATTTCACCTAAGTCATTGTGTTGTTTATTTTGAATACTCTACTCCTCCCCAAGCCACCACCTGGCCCAAGATCTTTAGAGCATTCCGTTTTATTAAGAGATCCCATTGAATATTCTATTTTTGATGTATCCGTGGTCGACGATTGTGCCGGAGACCGACACAACGCTGCGGTTAATTCATGAGTGTGTTGCAAGGGGGCATACCGTTGCGCTTGCCACCACAAGTAATTTAACCATGCGTGACTCTGAAGCCAGTGCATTTTGCCAAGTATTCAATAAAGAGGCATCAGCGCCGAGTAACATCGTGTCTTTTTATAAGAAGGCGCGGTTTAAAACGGTTCAGTTGCCACTGGCTGGATTTGACAGCATCTTTATGCGTGCCAGCCCGCCGCTGGATCCTATCGCGCTAAACTTCCTTGATTCTGTGCGTGATGATGTGTTCATCATGAACGATATTGATGGTTTGCGTATCGCCAATAATAAGCTCTATACCGCATCATTTGATGACCCCAATAATACCTTTATTCCGGTTACTCACGTTTCGAAAACACCTGAGTATTTAGAGCAGGTGCTGCGTGAGTCAAAGACGGACAAGATGATCATGAAACCGCTAGATGGTTTTGGCGGTCAAGGGGTTATTTTAGTTGAGAAAGCGGCGCAAAAGAGTTTCCACTCACTGCTGCAGTTTTATATCAACAGTGGCAAAGGCGGCAACTACGTTATTTTACAAGAATATGTAGCGGGTGCTGAAGCTGGCGATGTGCGTATTTTAATGCTCAATGGCGAACCTATTGGTGCCATGAAGCGTGTGCCTGCAGAAGGAGAGGTTCGCTCCAACATTCATGCAGGTGGCAGTGTGGTTAAGCACACATTGACCAAGAAAGAAAAAGAGCTATGCAAGCATATTGGCCCCAAGTTAGTGCGTGATGGCTTATTTTTTGTAGGTATTGATGTTATCAGTGAAAAGTTGATTGAAGTTAACGTACAAAGCCCTGGTGGCATTATGCGTATAAACAAGCTGAATAACGTTAAGCTTCAAAAGAAAGTTATTGATTTTATTGAAAGTGTAATCAATGCCAAACAAGCATTAAACACAAGAAAAACAGAATTTAGAAAGGCGATAGAAGATGCTCACGTTATCTGAAAAAGAATGTATTACGTTAATTAATAAAGGTGAGTGTTTCCACGCTGAAGTTGAGTCTGGTTCATTTACGGTCAAGATTGATGAGTACTCGCCGTTTGTGTGTACCGCTATCCATAACGGCCATCGTCTGCGAGATGAACTGAAAAAGAACTGCAAATTAACCGATGAAGAACGTCTTTATGCTGAGGCGCCTTATACCGCAGAAATGTTGTCGTCTTTTCCTATTGTATTAGTGGGTAACGACTCACGTTTTGAATATGACTTGAACCGCCCAAAGGCGCATTCAACTCATTTTAAAACGGCCTGGGAAAAGCCATTAACCATTAAGCAGCGTAACGAAAGCCATGCAAAACATCAGTCTTTTTATAATGTACTGAGTGCATTGGTTGCGCGTTTAGAGAAGCAGTTCAAAAACAGCATTGTATTTGATGTTCACTCATATAATTACCAAAAAATTGAAGCCGATACGCCAACATTTAATATTGGAACCAGCCAGATTGATATTGAACGTTGGGGGACGACTTGCCAGAACTTTGAAAAGCAGCTGAGTAAAATTGAGTTACCGAACCTTGCTGTACGCGCAGCAAGAGATGAAGTGTTCCAAGGTCGCGGCTATCTTATCGCACATGTGAACGCGCATTTCGATAACACCTTAGTGTTGCCACTTGAAGTGAAAAAAGTGTTTATGGATGAAACCTCTGGTGAGCTATACCCATTGGTTTTAGAGGAGCTGAAAGCGGGCACTAAGCAGGCTATCTCTGAGACGGCGGCTTATTTTATGCGCCGTTTTGGTAAGCGAAAATCGGTCAGAAATGTTGACTTACTATCGTCAAGCTTACCGCCTGAGATCTTGTCGCTTGATAAGAGCCTATTTAAGCTAGCCAGTAACGTCGCCACACTGAAATATATTAACCCGATTAATATTGCCAGTGAGCGGAAAAAGTTTTTAGCCCGTAAAGGTGTCGCAGCGCCAGAGTTTAGCTATAAGCAGCTAAACCTAAACCCATATCAGTTCCGCGAGCAACTATATAAGCTGCCAGTGGCCAATATTATGGATGCGGATATTCAACAGCTTTATCGCCATGTGATTGATAACTTAGCAACAAAAATTGATCTGTTATGCTCTATTGGCACTGACGAGTTTGTTTATAACTCGCTTAAATATTACGGTCAGCCAGATAAAGACGATATTGCTAATGCTGAGTTCTTACTGCGAGCACCCGATCTTGAAGGTGATGACGAAGAGGCCATTTATGATTCTGCCTATGCGGTGAAGTCATTCCAACAGCAAGCGGATGAATGGGGTCTTAAGTGTAAGGTTGAAAAGTCATCGCGTATTGTTGCTAAGGCGATGGTAAACAATGAGCGTGGTAGCTTGTTAATCAACAAAGATGCCATGTTTACTAGCAAAGAGTTGATTGCGTTTGCCTACCATGAGCTGGGCGTACATATGCTGACCACTGTTAATGCTCGCCGCCAAAAGTTAAGGGTGTTGTCCTTAGGGCTTGTGGGTAACACCCATACTCAAGAAGGTGTGGCAATTTACAGTGAGTATTGCTCGGGCAACTTGACCTTAAATCGCCTTAAGATCTTGGCATTGCGAGTTATTGCGGTGAATCTGATGTTAGAGCAGCGTGATTTCTCGATGACCTTTGAAACGCTTAAGCGTGAATATGGTCAAACAACTGAGCAAGCCTTTACCTTAACCACACGTGTTTACCGTGGCGGTGGATTAACTAAAGATTTCCTTTACTTAAAAGGCTTTAGAGATATCGTTAACTTAAGCAAAACCACGTCGTTAGATAATTTACTAGCAGGTAAAGCAGGTACGCTTGATTTACCGATTATCAACGAAATGGTTGAGCGTAATATGTTAGAGCGTCCAATCCCGTTATTTGAGCTTAAGCATAAATCGACACCTGAAACAGCCGTGATCGACTACCTTATATCGGCAATCCGCTAATACAAGCTAGAGTGTTAATAAAGCGCCTTGTTACTCACGTAACAGGGCGTTTTTTATTGCCTATTCGGTACCATTTATAAGTAAGTTGTACCTGGCAGACCGTTTGAGTTTATTGCTAAAACTATTCTCTACAGCCTCATAAAGCGTTATGGTTTGGTATAACATCAAATGACCAAAGGAAGGGATGACGATGAAAATATGCCAACGAATAAGCGCGTTGATGTTAACGCTTGTCGCGGTAACTAGCCCTCAGGCATTTGAGGTTGAAAAGGTTGCTAGTGGACTGGGCACTCCGTGGGGCTTGGCTTACATTGATGCTAACACTATGCTCGTTACCCAAAGAGATGGGGCGATTAAACAGTTGGACCTTAAAACAGGGCTGCATAAGACCTTGCTTGAGCCTGCCAATGTTTGGGCAGAAGGTCAGGGTGGTCTGCTTGATATCGCACTCTCTCCTTTCGAAGCGAATAAAATTTACTTTACTTACAGTAAAGATATTCAAGGTGAGGGCGCCACCACACTAGCAAGTGCGATATATAAAGACGGAAAATTGTCTGCCTGGCAAGATGTGTTTGTATCAAACTCCCGCTCAGATACCGGCAGGCACTTTGGTAGCCGAATTACCTTTGATAATAACAGTATTTACTTTTCCATTGGCGATCGCGGTGTACGCGATAACGGCCAGAACACAACAACTCATGCTGGTGCTATCTTACGCCTAAGCCCCGATGGCACAGTGCCAAGTGATAACCCATTTATCGATAATGCAACGGTGCTTGATGAGATCTGGAGCTACGGCCACCGTAATCCACAAGGCTTATTCTTTGATGCTGATAGCCAAAATCTGTGGTCAATTGAGCATGGACCCCGCGGCGGCGATGAGCTTAACCTTATTAAAAAGGGCGCAAATTATGGCTGGCCGATAACCTCACACGGTAAAGAGTATTGGGGGCCGCTTAGTGTTGGCGACGGTAAATTAAAAGAAGGGGTTGAACCACCAGTTAAGGTGTATATCCCCTCTATCGCACCCGGTAGTTTAGTGCTTTATCGAGGCGATAAATTTCCGCCGTTAAAGGGTAAACTGCTTGCTGGCGCATTGAAGCTAACTCACATCAATGTGATTAGCATTAATGATGCTGATGAGGCTATTGCAGAGCAGCGAATAATGTCAGAGCTTGGTGAGCGGATCAGAGATATTGAAGTCTCACCTCTGGGTGATATTTATTTTAGTACCGATAGCGGTAATATTTATAAGCTTAAAAGATAGGTGCTAGGAAAAGCTAAGAAAGGTCCTAGGTCCTAGAAAAGTCGGAAAAGCTAAGGCGGACGGCCTGCGGTCTTGCGTACGTGACTGCGTCACTTACGGAACGGGTTGAAAAGCTAAGAAAGGTCCTAGGTCCTAGGAAAGTCGGAAAAGCGGTGGCTGTTGTAGGTCGGGCTTTAGCCCGTCAAGCTTGTGCTTTTCCTAGCAGGGCGAAGCCCGTCCTCGCAGCGAAGCGTCCTAGGTTCTAGGGCCTATGCTCTAACCTTAAGTTCTGTACAACACTTTAGTTACGTGATCATTGCCAGTAACTTGGTTGATTTATGTTCTGTACAACACTTTTATCACATGCCAACCGAACTTGGTCTTAACCAAGTGTGGAGTGATTAACTCGCCAGTAAAACAAACCTTATCAAATTGCGGCACCATCTGGCCTTTCTTAAATTCGCCTAAGCTACCGCCTTTCTTACCCGATGGGCAGGTTGAGTGCTTCTTGGCTAGTACGTCAAACTTAGCCCCTTTATTGAGCTGCTTAATAATATCTTCGGCAAGTGTTTGGTGTTTCACCAAAATGTGTAATGCGGCTGCAGTGCGCGCCATCTTAAGGCCTATATAATTTGAAACTAATGGGCGAGATTATATCGTTTATGGCGTGTCTTAGGCTAGCGTTAAGCTAAAGTGACGCTGATATACGCATTCGTGTGTCGTTATTGGTTGCTCTATAATGATGGCCTTAAAGTCACATAACAGTCTCAGCTGGGAATCGATAAGTGTTAAAAAGCCGCAGTTATAAACGTATAGGTCCAGATTATCGGTTCGATGAGCAAGTGAGTTTTGTTGATATCAAACAGGTATTCGGTCTTGGTCATATTCGCCTTGGTAAGTGGGTTGAAAACGAGGAGCGGGATAAAGCGGCTAACCTGATTTTTGATTCGTTAGCAGATTTGGCGTTTATCTTAAAACTCCCTCCTAAAGCAATCGGCCTGCGCGAAACCTTAAACCTCGCTTTTGGTAGTGGTGGTCAAAAAGGCGTACAGGCCCATTATGCGCCGCACCGGTGTGAGTTAGCACTGGCCAAAAATGCAGGAGCTGGGGCGCTTGCCCATGAATTCTGGCATGCGTTTGACCATTATATTGCGCCAAAATCCTACCATACGTCACCACGGGGGATCTCCTTTGCTAGCCACAGCTGGATAGCCAATGTTAAACCGATAAAGCATCCACTGAATCAGCGTTTAGAGCGGGTATTTGAGGTGACGATGCTTTCTGATAATGGCAACGATGGCCATGACTATGTTAGTCGGGCAATTGTGCTCGATAAGCAGTACGGTACTCAGTATTTTTCGCGGCCAACCGAGTTAATGGCGCGGGCCTTTGAGAGCTGCATTGAGTCTTATCAAGAGATTTGTAACCCTTACTTGGTTGATGAAACCTTAACGTCGTCCTTATTTGATGCTGGAGGTTACCCAAGTATTGAGCATAGAGCGCAGATTTTTAATGCGCTCATCGCTTATTTTGAGCCTTTAGGTGATGCGATAGGGCGAGAGTCGCAGTCATCTTAAATCAGAGAAACTAACGAAAAGCTGGTGGCTTTTCGTTAGCTTAATGGTGTTAAAACGTGACTGAGTAGTTTGCGTCTTGTGGGGGCGTCATTGCGATATCGGTAATCGTTGTTGTACCTAAGCTATTGGGGGCAATTTTAGCGGCAATTTTGTTAGCGCCATTAGATAGTGCGAATTGATGGAAACTCTGACCGTTACACACGAGTTTTGGAAACACTCTGCGCTTGTTGATTTTATGTTCCTGCATGGTTCTGTTATACAAAAAGAGGTTGTTATTTAAGCCTGTTTTACAGACTGCGATGAGTGTTTTCTCTAAATTAGGTTCCATTGCGGCTGATGCATTAAAAGTGATTGAGGTCAGTATAATCGCGGTTAATGTAATCATTTTCTTCATCGGTTGCTCCTTGCGTGGGGGACTTAAAAAGACTTTAAGTTATGCGTTTGCATGGAGCTATTTAAACGCAAGCTGATGATAAATGATGTGTTAACTTTGTATACAAGTGTATCTTTATCTTATTCTCAATTCAGTTGATGTCTGCAGGTAACAACATGTGTATGTGGCGCAAATATGCATACATTTGGCGACATAACGAGACTTTAAAAACAAAAAAGCCCGCAATAAGCGAGCTTTTCAATCTTAATAAAAGTGAAGGCGGGAATGCTTGTTAAGCGTTCTTCACTTTCCAGTTAACTTCTTCACCGGCGAAGAATGGCACGATTGGATTACCGTTAGGCAAGATGATTTCGCTCGGAACCGTCCATTTCTCTTTCACTAGCGTCACCGTGCTAGTGTTGCGAGCGAGGCCATAGAAGTCAGGGCCATGCTTACTGGCAAAGCCTTCAAGTTTATCTAGTGCACCTAAGTCATCAAAGACCTGTGCATATAGCTCTAATGCACTCCACGCGCTATAACAACCGGCGCAGCCACAAGCTGATTCTTTGCGGTGCTTCTCGTGCGGCGCGGAGTCGGTGCCTAAGAAGAACTTACTTGAGCCTGTTGCAACCGCAGCGCGAAGCGCTTCTTGGTGGGTGCTGCGCTTAAGAACTGGCAAGCAGAAGTTATGTGGGCGAACGCCACCTACAAGCAAGTCATTACGGTTAAGTAATAAATGCTGCGGGGTAATCGTTGCCGCCACATTGTCCGCTGCTGACATAACAAAGTCAGCCGCATCTTTAGTGGTGATGTGCTCAAATACCACTTTTAGGCTTGGGAAAGAGGCAACGATGCGGGCAAGGTAGCGCTCAATAAATATGGCTTCACGGTCGAAAATATCGATATGCGATTCAGTGACTTCACCGTGTACCAATAGCAACATACCGTGTTTAGCCATGGCTTCAAATACAGGGAACAGCGCATCAAGCGTTTTGACAGCCGCGTCTGAATTGGTGGTTGCACCTGCAGGGTAAAGCTTTGCAGCAACAACGCCGGCAGCTTTAGCATCAATGATGTCTTGCTCTGTGGTGTTGTTGGTCAAGAAGATGGTCATAAGCGGTTCAAAAGTCGAACCTGCTGGGCGCGCAGCCAAAATACGTTCACGATACTCAGTTACCATCTTCGCATCGGTGACAGGTGGTAAAAGGTTAGGCATAACAATCGCACGTTGAAACAGGCGCGCTGTTGCGGGAACCGTTTCTTGTAACATATCGCCATCGCGAAAATGTAGGTGCCAATCGTCAGGGGTAAGTAGGGTGATCTGCGTCATTTGGGGTTCCTAAGCGTTTACGACAAAGTAACTGGCTTTTTCAGCCTTTTCTTAGGCCGGTATTGTGCCTGAAATCGCGGCCGCTTAATAGCTGAACCTCTATAAGAGTCGATAAATACTGACCATTTTAAAATGAGCGCTTGTGCAATTTTGGCTGCTTGCGATAATCCAGCTTAGTATTGGGGTGCTGTAAGTCCTCTTGGAGCTAATACTGGGGCTAATACAGGGGCTAACTACAGTAAGTCGTCTCGGCGCTAATGCTGGGGCTAGTACAATGAGTCCTCTTTGCGCTAATACAGGGGCTAGTACGGTGAGTCGTATTGTAAAAAAGTACAGTAAAAATATTGGGTGATAACTAAGTAACATGCGTTTAGACAAATTTATCTGTAAAAGTACCGATCTCAGTCGTGCTCAGGCTAGCGATTGTATTGAGCGCGCTGAAATTAGCGTCAATGGCGAGACCATCACGGATGTGGCTTTTCAGGTACATGAAAGCAATGAGATCCGCTATCAAGGGGGCAGATTAGTGGCGCGGCCATCGCGTTACATCATGCTGCATAAACCTATGCATACGCTAAGCTCGAATGTTGATGGCGATTATCCAAGCCTGTTTAACTGTATTAAGCTCGAAAGAGTGGAAGATTTACACATTGTAGGTAGGCTTGATGCCGACACGACAGGCTTAGTGCTACTGACCGATGACGGTCGTTGGTCGTTTGATATTATCAGACCCGACAAACAGTGTGAAAAGACCTACCGAGTGACCTTAAGAGACCCAGTTGCCGAAGACGTTGCTGAAAAGTTTAAACAGGGTGTGCAATTGCAAAATGAAAAGGCGCTAACACTCCCAGCGAAGCTTGAGATTGTCACGCCTAAAGAGGTGTTACTTACCATTACCGAGGGCAAGTATCATCAGGTGAAGCGGATGTTTGCCGCTGTGGGGAATCGCGTCAACGGCTTGCATCGTGAGCAGATAGGCGAGCTTAAACTCGATGTTGAGCTGGGGCTGTGGCGCTATCTGAGCGAGGTTGAAGTTAAGCAATTGTCGACGCCAACGCCGACATAGCCCTTAAAGCAATAGTCTGCTAAGTAACCACTTGGCTCAAACTTAAACTTAAACTTAAACTCAAGCTCACTGGGCACCAGCCTCATTTAGTGATTAGTCTGTCCAGTGCAGTACATTGTGAATGATTGACCAACGCGGCTCTACTTTTTTAGCGCCTTTACCTAGCATCCAATAATCGTAAATAGCTGCTTGGGTACCATCAACTTTACGTAAGCGCTGCCAATTATTGATGTAGTTGAGCAGCGACTGGTTATATTGTGCGACCGCGTACGCCACAGGATAATGTGTTTTATTTTCCAGCAGTGCAATACCGTAGCCCGGGAAGAACAAGGTCCAGGCTGAGCCTGCCTGGGCACTGATCACTACCGCATCATATTTGTGTTTTTTCTGCCTAAAGAAGTCTTTGTAGCCTTCAATTTTTACAAACTTGAGGTTGGGGGCGAAACGCCTAGCCTCTTCGATAGCATCGCTATGTTCAACATAAGCTATGGTCATGCCCTGCATCTGTTTAATTTTTTCGTTACTCTTAAAGTCGTTCACCAAATAGTCTTTAGTCGCTATAGCAAGGTTAAGCTCAAGCACTGGGTTAGCGTAACTTAAGGCATCCATCTGCTCGATGTCCATGGCAAGGCCTGACATGGCAATATCAAAAAACCCCGCTTTTAGAGAGGCGACCAGTTGGTCTTTTTTAAAGGGAATAAATTCAATTTTCACCTTTAAGTCTTCTGCAAGTTTCGTCGCCATAGCGGTATCAAACCCGACTAAGTGTCCAGCATTGTTGTAATAACTAAAGGGCACGTTACTTGGGATATAACCCACTCTGAGGGTGCCCGCATCTCGAATCGCTTGTACCCCTCGGATGGGGGTTGCGGGAGTTTGGCCTACAATCGGGAACTGTTTTTTTACTTTGGTCGGTACTTTATCGGCCACCTGCATGTTGGCGATAACGCCACTGGTGATCTCTGGGCTATGAATAAACATCCCCATGCCGACACGGCAAACTAATAAGGTTGCAAACACACTGATACCAATGCCTAAACTCATCTTCAATAGTTGCGGTGGGCGTATTTTGAGTGATTTTTGAAACAGCGATGCCGTTAATAAGGTGAGTGCAAACAGGTTCATTACCGCCGCAATAGAATTAAATTTACCTGTGATAAAGCCAGACATGACAAATAACTGGAATAGATCAGTTGGGAGTTTAACTAAGTCGAGCATAAACGGAATGGCCACATAGACACTGCCAAATAGCGCTAATAGCCCACTGATAGAAAGCGAAGGGATACTGGTAATATCAACAGGAGTACCATTAAACCAACCTGCAAAATAGATAAACATAATAACGGTGAGCTTACCGATATTAGGGAAGGTAAAGGCGATAGGCACCAAAATTTCAATCAAGGTGGCGCCGTCTTCGCATAAGTCGTCGTGCTCGCGCATCACCTGCTTACACTCTTCAACAATCACCGGGATTACGATGAAGATGTTACCGGTAGCAAAAGCGGTGACTAGGCTGGATTTAGAAATGCGCAGTGCTTGAGCAAAGGTAATGGGCGTCAACGAAGCTACAATCCAGGGCAATACCCAAAATGTGAGTAGCAAACACAGCACAAAGTAGCTGATAAGGTAAACCTGCATACTGGCAAACTCATCGACTCCCATGGTGCCTGCTGCCGAGGCCGACATAGCAAAAATACCGATAGGTAGAATTTTCACTAGACCTTGAGTAATGCGCGAAAAAATTTCTGAGCTGGTATGCATAAAGGTCAGTATTTGCTGTTTATGCTCGCCTTGCATGCCGATAAGCGCAAGCCCCATAGCGATGCTAAATACCACCATGGCAGGTACATAACCATCAGCCATGGACTCAAAGGGGTTAGAGGGAATATACAGCTTGAAATAATCGATTGGTGTAACAGGTTCAATGCTGCTGGTACTAAAGAAGGAGGCCGATTCGATAACAGGGAAAGACAGCGGCATTAAAGCAATCATTACAATCGCTAATAGCCAAAGCAGCAACATGATAAGACCGGCGCGGCTAAAAATAAGTTTGGCTGTATTTTTTTGCAGTTTACCAATACCGCCAACGAGTGACACAACGATATAGGGCAGTACCGTCATCTGCATCAGCAAGATCACCCCTGTGCCTATGGTCGCCATCCAAGCGATGGATTCCCCGAAAAACAGCCCCACGGCAAAACCAACAAACATGGCCACTAACATCTGGGTTGAGCTGGACATTGCAAGAGCTTTCTTTAGCACGCACATCACCTAAGTAGTTTGAGATCCCAGTGGAAAGATTTTTAGCACAGTTAAAAAGAAGCGTTAACTGTGACTGGGAAATGTTATTTATTATAAGTTCGGTATTGGTTTACTTTAAAGTAATAAATTTAAAATTTGGGCATAAAGGTTAACATTAGCAGCGGGTTAAGTGTTTAGCCGCTAAGTCGATAAATGCCCTGACTTTAGGCGATAAGTGTTTACGGCTCGGGTAAACGACAAAAACATCGATATCGGAATTAGGCAAGTGTTCAAATAAAATCTCTAACTGATCACTTTCAAGCGCATCTCGCATATAGAAACTCGGTAAACGAGTGATACCATGACCCGCCAGTGCCATATCCAGCTGCATATCACCATTGTTGCAGAGTATTTTTGGGCGAATATCAACGACAAAATGTTTGCCGTCATGATCAATATAATCCCAGCGGCTTGGCTGCTTATGATTGGAGTAGCAGATGCCGTAGTGTGTTTCTAATTCTCTGGGATGGTGGGGTTTTCCGTGGCGTGAAATATACGCTTTCGACGCCACAGTGTAGGCTTTGCAGCTATAAAGTTTGCGGCAAATAAGGCTCGACTCTTCAAGGTGTGCTGATGCTCTAATGGCTAAATCATAACCGTCGGCAATCACATCGGTGCGTTTATCGCTTAAATCTAAGTCTAAACTTACATTGGGGTATCGCTGCAGGTATTCAGAAATAATGGGCTTAAGGTAGTTTTGCGCAAAGCCGACCGGGCAACTTAATTTAAGTACACCGCGGGGGCTGACATCGTGTTGAGTGACCAAGCCCACCGCCTGTTCGGCATCAATTATTAACTGTAAGCACTGCTGATAGTAAGCCTCTCCCTCGGGTGTTAAGCCGATAGAGCGGGTGGTTCTATTGAGTAGCCTGACCCCAAGTCGAGCTTCAAGCTTATTGACCTCTTTACTCACATAAGAGGTAGAGTGACCTAAAGCCTCTGCCGCGGCTGAGAAGCCAGCACTTTTTACGACTTGGACAAATATTACAATTCCATCAAATAGTTTATTTATAGTCATATCCCCCTTAATTAAAAGCCATATGGAAATAGTAAATATCTTTTGAGGTTATTAATCTTTATTTGTCATCAATATACACTGCTCTACATCGAGTTGTCGTTCTAAACTTAACCTTTGCTTAATTGTGAGCACGGTACTTGAACCCAACGCAATTTGCAGAGTTAACTGCAGTCACTGAATATGAGAGTCCTATTATGAAACTATTAGCCTTTGCAGCTAGCAGCAGCACTAAGTCAATCAACAAGCAACTTGCAACCTATGCAGCATCATTAGTGCAGGGAGCTGAGGTTGAAATTCTTGATATTAACGATTATGAGATGCCACTTTTTAGTCAGGACCGAGAAGAAGAGCTTGGTCACCCAGAGCTGGCGCAGCAGTTTTTTGCCAAGATTGGTGAAGCCGACGCCATTATTATCTCTTTTGCTGAGCATAATGGTTCATACACTGCCGCTTATAAAAACCTGTTTGACTGGACATCACGTATCGACATGAAAGTGTTTCAAAACAAGCCAATGCTATTACTTGCTACCTCTCCGGGGCCGGGCGGTGCATCAAGCGTATTAGCTGCAGCTTCAGGATCTGCGCCATACTTTGCTGCAGATGTCAGGGCAACGCTCTCAGTGCCAAGCTTTTTTGATAACTTCGATATGGAAACGCAAGTGTTGAGAAATCCTGAACTTGTAGCGGCGTTGAAAGAAGCGGTCGTTTTATTGAAATAAGTTAAAGTTTAAATAAGCTAAGGTTTAAATAAACAAGGGTTGAGGTGTGACCTATTGATATCATTATTTTTTAACCGATAAAAGCGCCAGCTGCTGGCGCTTTTATCGGTTTAGCTATTTTTTATCACATCACATCACATGTATATCGCGAGATTCTTTATCAGAGCTCGTTTAAGTGATAACCGCTTGTTTAAGGCGTAACTTTGATGCGCTCAACGTCAGTCGCTGGTGGATCAATCATAAAGTCGAGCTGTACCTTTGCCTGTTTAAGGCCTTTACTGCTTTCACTGTACTGCCACTGCTTAAGTGCAGTTGTCGCAGAGCTATCAAATACCCCTTCAGGTGATGACTTAACAACGCTGACATTGCTAACCGCACCACTTGGGCTGATATCAAACTGTAAGACAACAAAACCACTTTGGTGAGCGTTAGCTGCCTCAATAGGATACTTAGGCTCGATACGGATTGTTGGGTGAACAGCGTCATGGTTGTGATCGCCGGCCTGCACCTGCTGATTGAGCAGCAAGCCACTGATCCCTAATGCGATAGTCAAACCGATAATGGCAAAACCGCTCTGACCTTGTTGAAATGTCTTCATTTGCATAATACGCTCCTTGAGTATGTTTTTATTTCCATAATGTGTGTGTAGCAGGCCGTGATGAGCTTGCTGGGAGTAGGCTAACAGCACTTGGCTATAGCAGATCTTTTGTTGTTTATTCAATGATTGAGTGACAAAGGCGTCACAGGCTAACTCTTGATCATCTCTAAAGCGTCGATAAGCGAGCCAACAAATAGGATTAAACCAGAACAGGCTGAGTGCGCTGTAGGCCAATAAATTACTGAGCAGATCTCGGCGCTGGTGGTGGTATTGCTCATGGGCGATAATCGATTGCTGCTCATCGGCGTTAAGCTGAATAAAATTAGAGGGCAGTATGATTTTCGGGTTATTGACCCCGACGAGCATAGGTGATTGCACACCGGGGTGGCTATAGGTCGGTAAGTTGGCGCCAGTGTGATGGACTCTAGTCGCAGTGCTTAATATGCGAGTTAAAGCTATCGCTTGTAGGCTGAGCAGAGTCACCATAGCCGCAATGCCAACTAACCATATCGACAGCGCAATCTTGGCGTAATCGCTGGTTTGAACTGTAGCCATAGCTTTGCTAGCGATAACACTATAGTGAGCGAATTGTTCTGCCTGGGCTGCAGCAAGAGTGTTGGGCATGCTTGCGATTAACGCAGAGCTTATCAGTAAAGCGGGAACTGCTAACCATAGCTGGTAGGTTTTACGTGCCCCCAATCGCTGCTGTAAAAAGCGGTGGCTTATGAGTAAACCACCACAAACAAGAGTAAGTAACAGGGTTTGCTGTGCCATCCATAGCATCATGATTTGTTGTCCTTTTGCCAGGTATCAATCAGTTGTTGTAATTCGGCCACGTCTTCGGCGCTGAGCTTGTTTTGCTTGGCAAAACCGGCCACTAAGGGAGCGACGCGACCAGAGAATAAGCGCTCGATGAAAGACTCACTCTCTTTAAGCTGGTATTCACTCTGTTCGATGAGAGGGAAGTAAAGATATGAGCGGCCCTGCTTGTCAAAGCCAATGGCTTGTTTTTTTACTAGGCGGTTAAGTAGCGTCTTGACCGTTTTTTCGTGCCAGTCATTGCTGCGAGATAATTCACTGATGACATCGTTAGCACTCATTGGCGATGATTGCCAAAGGATATTGAGCACACACAGCTCGGCATTACTGATTTCTTTCATAGTAAAACCTCTTTCATAGTAAAACCTTTTTCATAGTTGCTCTCTTTCAAAGTCGGCCTCTTTCAAAGTCATCCTTTGCTGAATGTTCTTTACGATTACAGCTGTAATGTATATTTAAGATTACAAATGTAATTGTATTGCGCAAGTACTTTTTGGTGTTTTTTTTGTTCTAGATTAGCTGTCGGTATATAAGCTATTGTTAAATATGGAAGGGCGGAGGTGATAGCCATTGAAGATGACTGTGCATTTATGCGGATTCAATTTAATGACTTTTTAAGTACCACTTTGACAGATGCACAGATAGAATATCTGTTCATAAAAGTACCCCCAACAAGGATTGTAAAGGTATGACGTCATTATCTCCGCGCATGGCAGCAGGCCTGTTATGTGTAATATTTCTAGCTTTTCCATCATACGGTTTAAGTGATGAAGCGGTTACAGCGCACGTCGATAAAACTCCCAAGCAACTAGCGATTTTTAGTCAAACATTTAATTTTAGTTTGCCGTTAGACTGGAAACTCGCTTATTCAAATCAACAAGAGACGATGTTCTCTGCTGAGTTTGTTCCCGCTTCTCAAGCGTTACAAACCTGGTCATCTATGCTGTGTGTGCAAGGGTTTAAAGGGATCGCTGAAGATGTGAGCCCACAAAAATTTTTAGAGACTATGGCAGAGGTATACTTCGACAGTTGCCAAGGGGAAACGGTGTTTGAAACCTTGCAAAGTGAGCCACTCAACGGCCATGAAGCTGCAAGCGCGATTATCGGCTGCACTAAGATGCCCAACTCTCATATTAAGTCGGTAGCAGGTATTGCTTATGATGAGGTGCAAACTCTAGGAGAGATTGGCCATTACACCGCTATCAGGGGGAAACTGGATCTGTATTTAATTCATAAATCGATTCGTGGTGACGCATTTAGCAAAGAAAATCCTCCCATCAAAGCGCAAAATCAGCAAGAGTTTTTATCTAGTATTACCCCTCTGAGCTTGTATTAAAGGCTTGGTAGACTCAATGTGATAATTATATGTTGCTGATATTAATGTGAAACATTAGATCGCTAGGTACAAGGTGAATATTCCTCGGCTTAAATACGGGTTTTAAGTGGTGTTAAGTTAGACATTTAACCGTATAGACGTCTATAATGCGCGGCACTCTTGATAGTGATATTTGTTCACTTTTGAGTAACAAAAACTTATAACGATATTTAGTCAACTTTATTGGTGCCTCAGGTTACGGCTGTAACTTAGGGATAATCGGGAAGTCAGTTAAATTCTGACACTGCCCCCGCAACGGTGAATGGTGAGAGACAAGTGCGCCTTAATGGATAGGTGTTGAAAGCTTGTATTCGGGTATTAATACGTTAATACAGAACCTAAGTCCGGAGACCGGCCAGCAAAGTGATTTCGATGATTTCGGCGGGCAGATCTCGAAATGCGGCAATTAAACGAACCAATAAACGAGTGATTTTTTTCATTTATGGGTCGTGTCACCGTGACGTATTTGCCCCGTTTTCCTTTAGGAGTAAAAAGGTAAATGGGAACACAACCATCAAAAATCGCACTACTAGTCAGTAGTCTTGTTAGCTTATCAGCCTTTTCAGTTTCGGCCGAAGAAGTCGCATCTCACTTAGCAAATGTTGATGAAACGATTACCGTAACCGGTTCTCGTTTTGATAGAAGCGCCGATCAGCAGCTAACCGTCATTAATACCATTGAACGTGAAGAGATAGCGCGTCTTAATCCAAAGTCTGTGGCTGACGTATTAGAAACACTTCCGGGTGTTAGTGTATCGCGCAATGGCGGTGCGGGTCAGGCAACATCTGTCAGTATTCGCGGCAGTAACTCCAACCATGTATTAGTCCTAATCGATGGCGTTAAAGTCGGCTCTGCCACATTAGGTACAGTTAGCTTTAACAGTTTATCACCTGAAAATATTGAGCGAATCGAAGTCCTAAAAGGACCTCGAGCGTCTGTGTGGGGCAGTGATGCTATTGGCGGCGTCATTCAGATTTTTACTCGCCAACTCAAGGGCGGTGAATGGTTTGCGGGTGCTGAATATGGCAGCAATGAATATATTCGCGGCTCATTTGGCGCAGGTATGACCCATGGCGATGGTAGTACAACACTGAGCGTTAACCATGAGCAATCAGAAGGTTATGATGTATATAACGGCGCAGAGGTTGAAAATGATGATGATGGTTATAAGCGCAACGCGCTTTCAGTAAACGGCTCTCAGCAAATTAATCAAAACTGGCAAGCACTTTGGACCGGACAATACGATAAAGGTAACACTCAGTACGACGATATCTATGCCTCAGGTTCGGCAGATGAGTCAGACTATGATAATTACTTTTGGGATCTTGCTACGCAATACAGTAATGACCGATTTACCAGCAAATTAGCCTTAAGCCAGTCTCGCGATTCAAACGAGAACTTTCGTGGTAACGATATCAGTGTGCCAATATCTGAGTTTGAAACCAAACGCGATCAGGTCAATTGGAGTAACCAATACCTAGCGGCAAGCGACTTGACCCTGACGGGCGGTGTCGATTGGTCAAATGAGTCTGTTAAGGGCGATTATGCCCAAGATGAGCGAGATATCTTAGGTGTCTACGCCTTAGTGCAAAAGCAGTGGAGCAATATACTGGCTGAAGTTGCGGTGCGTTATGATGATGTGGAAAATATCGACAGCGAAGTTTCATATAACGCTAGTCTCGCATATCAGTTTAATGCTCAATGGAGTTTGGCCGCGACAACGGGTACGGCCTTTAAAGTGCCAACCTTTAACGACCTGTACTGGCCAGGTTCTGGTAACGCAGAGTTGCTCTCAGAAACCGCTGAGAGTTATGATCTAACGCTGCATTTTAATGCTAAAGATGTGCGTGCTTATATCAGTGTATTTAAAAATACTATCGATAATCTGATTGCTTGGGCCCCTACGGGTGAGAAAGACGATTATGGTTGGGATATCTGGAAGCCTGCGAATATCAATGAAGCTGAGATCAGCGGTATCGAACTGTCTGCTAATTTCCAGTTATTGAGCCTTGAGCACCAACTGGGTTATACCTATCTGGATGCTGAGAATAAACAAACAGGTGAGCAGCTTGTTGGCCGTAGCGAGAATGAGTTTAACTATATGCTGAGCTATAGCTGGCAACGTTTTGATCTCTTGGCTAACTACCATTATCAAGGTAAGCGTTATGCTGGTTATGATGCGTTTTTGGATGCCTATCATAAAGTTGATTTAAGTGTGGGTTATCAGCTCGATGATGCTTGGAGCTTACGTTTAAAAGCGAACAACATCTTTGACGCAGAGATTATCTCCGCTCAAAACTACTTTAGCCCTGGTAGAGAGCTATTTTTGAGTGTTAGCTATCAAGCATTCTAGTTTTTTGTGACATATTTAAAATGATATGCGTACTTAAGTCAGACCTTGTGTCTGGCTTTTTTTATGTTATTTTTTGGCTACAGTCTCAAGTTAAAAGTTATTGATGAAACCATTATTTAAGCGTCGCCCTATTGTCCTATTGCTCGTTAGTTGCGCACTGCTGTTATTGCAAGCTTGCTCTGGGGCGAGTATTCCGCCCTTATCAGATAATGCACGGATATTAGCTTTTGGCGATAGCCTTACCTATGGCGTTGGCGCGTCGAAGGGCCAAGACTACCCTAGCCAGCTTGCTTCTCTTAGTGGTTTTGAGGTGATTAATGCGGGCGTATCGGGCGAGACAACAACGGGTGGTGCAGCACGTTTAGCTTCGTTATTAGATAAGCATTCACCAGAGCTATTAATCTTGTTAGAGGGCGGTAATGACTTCTTAAGAAACCATGCTATCACGACGACTAAATCTAATTTGGCCGCCATGATAGAGATGGCCCAGTCGAAACAGATCCCAGTTTTACTGGTTGCGGTGCCACAAAAGAGCCTATTTTTATCGGCGTCACCGATTTATGAGGAGCTTGCAGAGCAATATGAGTTGGTTTTAGTCGACGATGCGTTAAGTCGCTTATTGAAAAGTCCGAGTAAAAAATCGGATGCGATACATTTAAATGACGCAGGCTATTTTGACCTTGCCAAAGCGATTTATCAGGCTATATAACAAAGGCTTACATTAATATATTAGCGTAGCCAAAATCCCTCCGGTTTTAATACTATTCCTGGCTCTTGCTACTGATGGCAGGTTTTATCAGCTACTTATTTAGTGGAGGTGAATAAAATTGTTGAAACTTGTTAAGGTTGTCGCTTATATGGCTTGACCTTTGACGTCATTGTGTGGGTTAATTTGCCACGGAATTGAGTGCACATCATGATTAAAAATAATAAGGTTTAATGTTTCGCATGACAGATCTTGAGCAGCAAGTATTTACTCAAGTACGCGCAATTATCAGCAACGAAGAGCAGGTAATTGGTCGTAGAGGGATCCTTATCCCATTGAAAAAGGCCATTATTGCAGACGGTGATATCCGTAATGTTATCGATATCGTGTCATCCGATCCGGCCGTATCTGCCCATCTGCTTTGGCGCAGCAACAGTGCAGATCACGCCACACCGCAATCGAGTAAGAATCGCTCATTAAAAGATGCTTTAGTACGTTTAGGTCAGGTTAATATTTATCGTTATGCGTTTACTTTCTATCTGAAAGAGCGTTTAGACGAATTGAATGAGCCTTACAAAAAGCTGGTTCATGGTTATTGGGCGCTTACCGAAGCGATTGCAGCGGACGCCGTTGATCAACTGCATCAGCTAGAAAGTTTGCAAATTAGCCCTGATGAAGTGCAAACCCTGGCACTATTTAGCGTATTTGGTGACATTATTGCACTAACGGCATTTGCTTACTTAAACTCAGAACTTGAACAGGATTACCCACTGAGCCTGCTTAAGTCTGTGATTGAAGATAAACAAGAAACCTTAACGCTTGAAGCTTTTGAGTCATTAGGGCTAGATGATGATTTACGTGATGAGTTCTTAATCGCGCATAACTTACGTCAAACCCATAACGCTAACTCTCCAGGTTTGGTCTTGAGACGGGTATTAGCGAGAAGAAATTTGCTACTTAAAGCGCTATAAAAAGAAAGCCTGCAATATGCAGTAATGCCGTTCACTTAAGGTGAACGGCATTTTTATTTTTGGCATACCGTTGAGGCCTTGGTTTTACTGTTCTGGG
>NZ_JBRIMB010000023.1:0-68282 GCF_052977265.1 Shewanella sp. 0m-8
CTGCATCCATGTTGCCATCTTGGGAGATCAGATCACGCTAACGGCAAAAGGTTCATTCGATTTAGGAAACAAGGCCGGTTACGATCCTAAAAAGCTATTTCCCAAATGTGACAATGGGTCATTAGACTGGTTACGAAAAGTGATCTACAAAAAAGAGAACTCTATTATTAGAAACGCTTATCTTTTATACGCTAAGACAGGGATGGGCCATTCACATGTAGCAACTATGGAACTACTTTTCAATATGTTAACTACAAAATCCAAAGATTGGAGTTACGAAAAGGAGTGGCGTTTCTTAGCTCCAGAAAAAGGGAATAGTCTTTTTAACCTAGAAATCGAAGCTGTATCAAGCATTACTTTCGGTCTAAGAACGCCTGTAGAAGCTAAAAATGCAATAGTTCATATATTGAAATATCACAAAAAGAAAACAAATTTCTTTCAGGCAGTACGTTGCAAAAACACTATTGGCTTAACTCGTGAGTATCTAGACTCAAGCTCTATTTATTGGGGGCTGCCGTACGAATAATAGTGATAACAAGCTGTTAAATAAGGACAAAACACAGTTTGATTTTGCTCCTTCGTCGCTTATTGTAGCCAATAACATTTAGCCTGTAACAGGGTGTTAAATCTCTTGAGGAGGTCAAGGTGTTCCCTATTAAAGAATATTTACAATATGTGAACTTGGCAGAGTTACATAAAAAAATCACTGATTTTAGAGATCTTGATATTAAAAATCTTAAATATACAGAAATACAAGAATCAATATTAAAAGTAATATCATTTACTACTCCAATTGGAGATTGTTGTTTGTTGAAACCACATATGGCCTCATACTCCAAAGGTACAAGGTTTTATAGAATTCGACCAATACCAGAGGGAATAGATGATTTCCCCTTAAAGTCCATGTCGACAATTAGTGATTGCTGGGAGCCTCCAGCTCATGTTGTTGGTATCGGCAGATTGAACAAGGTGAATGAGTCGTTACTGTATGTTTCCCCTACACCAGATACAGCTTGTGAAGAGCTTAGGGTATTAAATAACGAGTATTTCTCTTTAATTGTCTATGAAACTTTAGAAGAAATTAAAGTTACATGCATAGGCTTTTCTCCTAATGTAAATGGTTTATCGGAAGAAGAAGCGTTAAAGTTGCTAATGATTCAAGATTTTCTAAAGCATGAGTTCATTCGTGATGTAGGTAAAGGTACTGAGTTTCTTTATAAGATTTCTGAATCTATAACCAAAGATTATTTTGATTTACCTCCAGAATTACAAGATGCTTGGTGTTATCCATCAATAGCGAATAAAGGTGGTTATAATGTTTGCTTTAAACCTCAAGATCGTAATAAATTGAAATTACATGGAGTACAAATTGCTAAGGCATTTAAGTTCGATGAAGGTTATGCATTTAAGGTAAAATTGGTTGGCAAGCTTAGTTCAAATAAAAATGATTTGTCTTTTTATACAATTGGAACCAATCAACAGAAAGAATTATTTCCTGAAATATCGACTCAGATTCCAACGGGTGTTGTAGAAGAAATTTAACAGATTAGGATAGGCCGAGCGCAGCCGCGTCCTTATCCAAGTGTTGAACGAACCCGAGTTCGGCTTAAGAATACTTTTCGTAATTCGAAACGTAGAGTTTAGAGTTAAATCCTAACTATTTCCTGTCCAAAAGTGAGTTATAGCTCCTTTTATTTTTGCCATAACTTCAAAGCTAAATAATCCCAGCTGGCTTACAGAAAACACCAATTCCCCATCGAAGTTGCCGAAGTACGTTGGAATAAATCGCGTGATGCCGACAGGGATGTCGGCGTAGCTTTCGCGGGGCAGGATGCCCCATCGGAAGCGTTAGCTATTTATCCATAAGTATGAGGCCCGTATCTAATGCATGTAACTTCGTCGGGGCGGCTCGGGTGATGCAAGAGGGGGAAGCTGTTGTCCCCCTTTTGCCCGTGTGTGAGCTGGAAGCTCACGACCTTTATCAAACGAAGTTTGATTGATTTGGCTTTAGATTTACCTCAGCGGCAAGCGCCGACAAACTTTTGTCCAATAACGAGTTATGGTTTTAGTGTAATGGCATAGCTAATTAACCCTGTTAATTCTAAGCATAAAAAAACCTGCAAAGTGCAGGTTTTTTCTGGTGGTAAAACCGAGGCTCAATTACTTAAGCGGCTGGTTTTTCTCTGCAAACTGATTAAAAATTGCGTTAAATGACAATGATGCACCATGGGCAATCTTATCTGACAGCGTCTTCTTAAGCTGATAACGCACCTTAATAACGGTGCGCTCTTTTGCCAGATTCATGATCACATCATCACTGGTTGAGATCTCATCAACTAAGCCTAGTTCAATCGCTTGTTGACCATACCAGTGCTCACCTGTAGCAACCTTTGCAATATCTAGGTCTGGACGATATTTCGCAATGAACTCTTTAAAGAGTACATGGGTCTCTTCTAGCTCTTTTTGGAACTTTTCACGGCCTTCATCGGTATTTTCGCCAAAGATGGTTAAGGTGCGCTTAAAGTCGCCAGCAGTATGCTGCTCATAATCAATATCGTGCTTTTTCAATAAACGATTAAAGTTAGGCACCTGAGCAACCACACCAATTGAGCCAACAATAGCAAACGGCGCAGAGTAAATCTTATTCGCTACACAAGCCATCATATAACCACCACTAGCAGCGACTTTATCAACACAAATACTTAATGGGATCTCAGCTTGTCGTAAACGGTCAAGCTGGCTTGAGGCTAAACCATAGCCATGAACCATACCACCGCCGCTTTCGACATTAACAATCACTTCATCGCCTTTATCTGCAATAGCGAGAATGGCACTGATCTCTTCTCGCAATGACGCAACTTCACCCGCGTCGATGCTGCCTTTAAAATCAACAACGAAAACCTTAGGTTCAGTTTCTTCGACGTTATCTTTTTGTTCTTTTTCTTTGGCTTTCTCGTCAGCTTTTAACTGTTTTTCATAAGCTTTAAATGCTTTCTTAGATAGCAACTCTTCTTTCAAGTCATGCTTCAACAGCTTTAGGTTATCACTTAAATTCGTTAGCTTAAGTTCACCCTTATCAGCCTTGTGCTTAATCGTTGAGGCCAGCACTACAATCACGACAGCCAAAATAGCCACTACGATAGTGACAGCCTTAGCCAAAAACAAACCGTACTCGTACAGAAATTCCAAAATATTCTCCAGCTAAACCAATTCTATCTCTTCAATTGCGAGCTATTCTACCAGCCTATTTGGCAATAAAACATGCCAATAAAAAACCCAGCTTTCGCTGGGTCTTTTTTTGCACAAAATCGGCAATATGCGCTAGCTAATCTAGCCTACGGGCAGCTTTGGATCACACTGCTGTCTTGCACTAATATCGTTGCAGAGCCTTTACCTGCTGTTAGCGCAAATGCTGCCACTTCTTGCTGCATTTCAACTGTCGCTTGAGCCGCCATGCCATCTGTTACGCCATCAATCTCATCAGGGCTAACAATTGAGCTATGGTGGCCTTTACTAAAGCGCACCGCACCTGAGCCAGCTTCTGTTCTATCAATACACTTAAGACCAAGATTCGCAATCAAAGGCTCAGTACCTGATAGTGGGAAACCCTCAACCGTATTTGGCAATACCTGATCCGGTTTATTGCTACCATCGCCAACCACTTCGATTAAGTGAACAGGTAGCTGTGTGCCTGCAAGTGATGTTGCGTGGTTAATCGGATCCGCGCTATCAAATGCTGTTTGGACTGCGAACGCAAAGGTTGGAATAAACTCAGCGTAAACCGCTGCGACAATCGCATTGTATTCATCACTGCCCTCTTGTGCATCATTAACATTGGCTTCATCAACAAGAGCCTGGAATGACTCTGTAGCGACTATGGTGTCAAATAGTACAGGACCAAAGGTTGCTGAGCCTGCAAACGCACCAGCTAGGCCACCCGCAGGAGCCACTAAAGATGCTGCATTAACAACATAAGCATTTGGCAACTCAGTGCCACTTGCAGGATCTCTTAGACCAGTAGATGCATAGTTGGAGAACGTTGTACCAACGATGCCACCTAAACTTAAGCCCTGAGCACTGATTTTGCTGATATCAAAAACCTGAGGCTGCTGGGCTTGAGCAAGACCTAGATATAAACCTGTTAGTGCCGCACGCAATGCTAAATGGTCAACCGTTGCTTGGCGGAAATTATCACGCACAGTCAAGGTGCTCGCAATGTTAACAAAAGCCAGGGGATTACCGTTTTTAAAGGCATCGGGTGTACCGACAACAGCGCCATAGCTTGGATCCGTTGCTGATACTTCATAAATGCCATCACCATCGGCGTCAAATGAGCGCGCACCATGCAGTGGCATATCAATTGATATAGTCGCGATACCTGATGCAGCGTAAGTACCTGCATAAGCAAGAGCCATCTCTTTACCGCCGCCTAAACCATGCATAGCAATCGTTGTAGGCCAGCCGTTAGTCGGCGGCGTAAACGGTAAGCCTTGTTGCTGATAAAAACCGGCAAGCTTAGTCGCGTTAGGTAAGGTTATTTGTACAGCAACTTTCTCATATCCCTTAATCGCTGGGATTGGGTTGAACTTAGTAAGATGCTTAGCTGGATCTGCAGGAGTACCATCATCTAACAACCAGGTTTTACCTGCAAGCAACGCAGGATTGGTCAAAGCTGCAACCGCATCAACGCCTTGAGCTTCTGCTTGGGCAAAATAATTGGCTTGGCTTAGCGTTTGAGCTTCTAACGCCAATAGCACTGAAACAGGGCTATCGCCTTGCGCTTTCCAGTGGCCGTTTATTAAAGGGTTTAGATCTGCATCCAAACACGCAACCGAAGAGCAGTCGCCATAAATAGGCACTTGAATTTCAGCCTTATAAACATCCGCTAGATCTGAAACCACATAAGCAAGGCCATCTGCTGGTGTTAAACCTGCGGCTTGGGCAACTGTAATCACATTACCGCCCATAACAACCGGAGCAGGCATTGCAGTTAATTTGGGCGCGTATGGGTTGCCCTCTCTTGGGTCAACCATCAATAATTTGGTGGTCTCATAAACATCAGCCACTGACTGCGTCGTAAATAGTCCCGAGTAAGTCACCTCTTCAGAATTCGGACCACCTGCTGCAGCCATACCTTTTTCGTAACTGTTAACTAGAGTTTGTAAAAACAGCTGGTCAGGGGTTTCTAATGGCTTAGTTTCAATATCAAGTTTTAATAAACCGTAAGTGGCAGACGGCGCAATTGGACGCCCAGCGGAATCTTGAATAAGCGTTGTAGTTGCATAAATATATGACTGACCAGCTTTTAGTGGCTTAAGAGGGATAATCGCCACTTTATTGCCTGAGGCTTGGGAAACGTAATCAACGCCAAATTGTAATTCATCGCCCACTTTACAGGCCGAGACAGAAGGTGCACCGCTACATTCAGGATCCGATGACAGTGCGCCGCCAACGGTTGCTTCAAATACGCGAACAGCACCCGGCTGAGCAACGGATGCGGCATCAATCGTCAACACTGCGCCATCGTTATCTGTTGCTGGCATAACATCGATAGTAATTGGTGATGTCGTCGACCAACCATCGAGTGCACCTAATGCAATTTGGGGATCTGTATAATCACCATTCTCTTCACTTGGCGCATCTGGATCATCACTTTTGGGAATATTGATAGTGCCATCCATTGTGCCATTAAACAGTAAATCGTTTGGCAGTGGGAGTTGGCCATCAGCCGGATCAAAAACCATAACAGACTGAGGGACCAAAGGCTCAGTTTTGTCCACTAATTCATCATAAGTATCTTCGCTACACGCGGTGAGCCCCAATGCAGAGGTTATTGCTACGCCCAAAAAGAGTTTTTTCATCTTTTTTCCCCAAATCTTGTTGTAATAATTTTGTTTTCACTTCGAAATTGGTCACAATAGTAAATAATGTATGACCAAGAGGACTTATTGTTAGTCCTTAACTGAATTCAAGTTAACGTAAAATTATTGACTTAGCTACATTTTTGTCACAATCGAACACCAATTAAGCGGGCAAAAATTAATCGTATGTTTTAAACGGCTGTTTATCATATCAGCGACTCTAGAAGTGACGGGCGTTTGAGCTCTGAGGAAGTATTAACTCATGTTGGAATATCAAGCAGTAAAAGATTTACTAAAAGACAAAACCATCTTAGTGACTGGGGCAGGAGACGGTATTGGCAAGGCCGCGGCGATCGCTTTTGCAAAGCACGGCGCAACGGTGATTTTATTAGGCAAGACAGTTAAAAAACTAGAAGCCGTATATGATCACATTGAACAAGCGGGCTACCCTACACCCGCCATTGTTCCCCTCGATCTGAAAGGTGCTACAGAACAAAACTATAAAGATATGGCTGACACCATCGATGAGCAGTTCGGTAAGCTAGATGGGTTGCTACATAATGCCAGTGTACTGGGTGTTTTAGGTCCGTTTGAACACATAACAATGAGCACCGTAAATGAAGTGATGCAAGTGAACGTCATTGCAGAGATCATGCTGACTAAGGCCTTGCTGCCTGTTATGCGTAAATCAACCAGCGCATCACTCGTATTTACTTCTAGCAGTGTTGGTCGCCAAGGCCGTGCCTACTGGGGCGAATATGCTATCTCTAAATTCGCAACAGAGGGCATGATGCAGTCTTTAGCACATGAGTATGAAGGCACTAATGTGCGTGTTAACAGCATCAATCCTGGTGCAACTCGCACGGGTATGCGTGCAAATGCATTCCCTGCAGAGAACCCACAAACCCTAAAAGCACCAGATGACATCATGGCCACTTACCTGTATTTAATGGGTGATGACGCTAAAGAGATCAACGGCCAGCAACTTAACGCTCAGTAAGCGAAACATCGCCATACTGGCACGATAGAAACAAAACACTATCGGCACCACAAGATAGACACAAAAAGGCCGCTAAATTAGCGGCCTTTTTTATTCAGACAGTCTCCCGTCTTAAGATAAGAGTTAGCTACGCTGACGCGTAGGCTTGGGCTTACCTGAAGCCACTTTATGCTTGTGTACAGCACGCTTAATCTTAGCACTACGTACTTTGTTACGCGCAACACTGTGCTTGTCAGTACCTAGTAATGTACGGGTTTCTTCATCCATACCAGCCGTTTTGCGTAAGTAGTTCACTTCTTCAATTGGCAGTTCAATCCAACCACCACGTGGCAGGGCTTTAGGTAGTTCAATCATACCGTAACGAATACGGATCAAACGACTCACCTGAACTTCTTGTGACTCCCAAAGGCGTCGAACTTCGCGGTTACGGCCTTCAGCTAAGCTAACGTGCCACCACTTGTTCATGCCTTCGCCACCAGCAGCTTTAACTTTATCAAAGTTAGCTGGGCCATCTTCTAGCGTCACGCCCATACGTAAACGCTGAATACAGCCATCGGTCACTTCACCAAACGTACGCACAGCGTATTCACGCTCGACTTCATTTGATGGGTGCATCAGGCGGTTTGCCAATTCACCGTCAGAGGTAAACAACAATAGACCTGAAGTGTTAATATCCAATCGTCCTACTGCAACCCAGCGTGAATCGCGAGTTTTTGGTAAACGATCAAATACCGTTGGGCGACCTTCTGGGTCTTTACGACTACAGATCTCACCTTCAGGCTTATGGTAGGCGATGACTCGACAAACCACATCTGCTTCAGCACGAATAGAAACTGTACGGCCATCGATACGGATTTTAGCGTCAGTTTCAACGCGATCACCTAGGCTTGCAATTTCACCGTCAACACTAACTCGACCTGCAGCAATCCATGCCTCCATCTCACGACGGGAGCCATGGCCTGCACGGGCCAAGACTTTCTGCAATTTTTCACTCATTAGTAGACTCTTCTGTATTTTCGGCCACGATTTTTTCCGATGAAAAAAGTGCGGCCAATGATTCGGCATCTGACAAAGGTGGAAGTTCCACAATACTGTCTAAGCCGAAATAAGCTAGAAACTCGACCGTCGTTGCATAAAGCGCGGGTCTTCCCGGCACCTCTTTATGTCCTACAACTTTAATCCAATTTCTATCGTTTAAACTTTTTATAATGTGGCTGCTAACAGCAACCCCACGGACAAACTCAATGTCACCTCGGGTGACGGGTTGACGGTAAGCAATGACCGCCAACGTTTCTAATGTCGCACGCGAATATTTCGGCGCTTTTTCTTGCCATAGCGGTTGTAAAAATGGACTCAACTCAGCCAATGTCTGAAATCGATATCCTCCCGCTACTTTTACTAATTGTACACCTCGATTCTCATAATCGAGCTGTAACTCATCGATACATGCCTTAATTTTTACCCGTGACACATTAAATTGAGACAATACAGTCTCTTTCAATGCTTTAATTGTCATCGGCTTAGCCAACACAAATAGGCTGGCCTCAATTAACTGCTTAAGCTGGTCTGGATTTATCTGAGACAATCAGTACGCCCTAACATGTATCGTTGAAAATGGCTCAGCTTGCACAAGCTCAACCAGCAACTCTTTAACTAATTCCATTAACGCTAGGAAACTCACGACCACACCGCTGCGCCCCTCTTCAAAATCAAACAGCGCTTCGAACGGTAAATAGGTTTCAGCATTAAGTTTCGCTAAAATCTGTGCCATACGTTCGCGAGTCGATAACACTTCTCGCACGACATGGTGGCTTTCTGTCGCTTCAATACGCTTTAATACTGATGAAAATGCTCTGGCAATCTCAGTCAGTGAGACCTCTGGAGGCAGTAACTCAGGCTTGATGTTGGCGGCAGGAACCGCTTTTGCCTGAAATAAATCGCGCTCCATTCTAGGCAATTCATCCAGCTTTTCCTGCGCATCTTTGATCACTTCATAGGCTTTCAATTGACGGATCAACTGGGCCCGAGGATCTTCTTCATCTTCATGCTCAACTTCAGGCCTTGGTAGCAATAAGCGAGACTTAATCTCAGCTAAGGTTGCTGCCATGACAAGATAATCTGCCGCCAGCTCCACACGAGCTCCCTGCAGCAAATTAACGTACTCAAGGTACTGTTGCGTAATAGAGAAAACCGGTAAATCTACAACATCAAGTTTTTGTTTGCGGATTAAATAAAGCAGAAGATCTAATGGCCCTTCAAAAGACTCGAGAAAAACCTCTAACGCCTCTGGTGGAATAAAGAGGTCTTTTGGCATCACCTTGAACGGCTGGCCTCGAACAACGGCTAAAGGCAATTTTTGCTGAACGCCCTCCATCCGTAAACCCTCTATATTTTCGCAGACGCGCGATTATACCTGTATACCTAAGCTAGCTCAAGCTGCTCGTTTCAGACAATAGCGAGAAGTGACTTGGGGATCAATATATGTTGATTAAAGCTATAGGCCGTTATCAGTACAGCTATTAATGCTTTCTATTAATAACGGCAACAACGGCCGTCAAACTAAAGGAATGGCGTTACGTCGCCAGCACCTTCACGAACCACCTCTATTTCACCCTCTGACAAGTCGATGACCGTCGTCGGCTTTTCACCTAAGTAGCCACCGTGAATAATCAAGTCGACCTGATGTTCTAGGATGTCGCGAATATGCTCAGGATCAGACTCTGTAAACTCTTGTCCTGGCAAAATTAAGCTGGTTGACATTAATGGCTCACCTAACGCTTCAAGCAGCGCGAGTGCGATCACATTATTAGGAACGCGAATACCAATTGTCTTCTTCTTTGGGTTTTGAAGACGCTTAGGCACTTCTTTTGACGCCATAAAGATAAACGTATAAGGTCCTGGTGTATTTTGTTTAAGTAATCGATAGGCTTGATTATCAACGCGAGCATAAGTTGCCAGCTCTGATTGATCGCGGCACATTAGCGAAAAATTATGATCATTTTCAATCTGCCTGATACGCGCAATTTTGCTCATCGCGTTTTTATCGCCAATTAAGCAACCTAATGCATAGCCAGAATCGGTTGGGTACACAATCACACCACCGCTTTTTATCACATTCACTGCTTGGCTAATTAAGCGGGTTTGAGGGTTTTCCTCATGCATATAAAAAAACTGACTCATTGTACTACCTTCCATTTCTCTGATTGCCAAACCCAGTTCACGCCTTGGGGTTGGTACATATTTTTTCCGATTTCAATCCAACTACCTGGAAAATGAAAATCACTGCCTAACGAGCATGCCAGCCCATTTTGAATGCTGAGCGAAATGAGATTGTTGCGATCATCTATAGTCTGCTGTCCAAGCACCACTTCAATCGCATCACCACCGGCTTCTTTATATTCACGTACTAAACGCTTAAGCCATTTAGCCGACAACTTATAACCGCTCGGGTGTGCCAATACCGATACCCCACCCGCTTGATGAATTATCTCAATCGCGCTGGCCATATCACCCCAATTATTAGGTACATAGCCCGTTTTACCGCGCGCTAAATATTTTTTAAATACATTGGCAGTGTTAGTCGCATAACCTTTTTCAGCGAGCCAACGAGCATAATGGCCACGACTAATCGCCGCATCACCCGCATAAGCTTTTGCGCCTTCATAAGCGCCTTCAATACCCGCCTTGGCTAAACGCTCACCAATCTCTTGGGCCCGTGTTGATCGTAACTCACGTTGGTTAAATAAAAATGCGGCCAACTCGACATTATCGATATCTACATTGAGTGCAACGATATGAATATCAAAATTATTCCAACGGGTTGAGATCTCAACACCGTTAATCAGCTCTAATGGGGTTTCATGAGACTGATTAAAGTCATGGGCTTCTTTCAAGCCCTCTGTCGTATCGTGATCGGTAATGGCAAACATATGCACGCCTTTACTTATCGCGCGTGCTATTAATTCTGATGGGGTTAATTGACCATCGGATGCGGTCGTGTGGCTGTGCAAGTCAACCAATTTAATGTCTGTGGTATTTTCATCTTTCATGGGCATATGATACTTGAGTTTATCCAGTAAAGGTGACTTTAATCCGGTTTTTAGTCATTTACTCCAACTCAAGCGCCTAAACCGACTTAAAAACCCACACTTTTATATTAAACATTAACAGAGAAACATCGGTTATCCGCTTCATTTAGCCGCAACCATTTACACGCATATTAAATAGGCCTTTTACTCCTTATAAAATCAAAAAAACGATTCGACTAATTAAGTAAACCCATTTATACATTTTTTTGAACACACTCAACAAATACCAGCTATTTCAACCACTTTACATGTTCACATCGACAGTTCCAGCGCTATAAATCACTTATTATTGTTACGCCATTAATGGTTCTTACCAGGTTCAACGTCCTCATCAGTTAAGCGAGGTTGAGCCATCAAATCATTACCCTTGTTATAGAGTAAATATAAAAATGAAAAAGACATACCTAGCATTAGTGCTACTGAGTACTATGCCCTTGCTAGCTCATGCCGAAAAAGAGATGGAATTTGCACCTTCATATCTGAGTGTTGAAGGTGATAAAAAGCCGGAGTTAAAACAATGGCGCGACGCTAAAAGCTGCAAAGGCTGCCACCCTCGGCAGTGGAAAGGCTGGCAAGGCTCTATGCACTCCATTGCCTTTATCGACCCTGTGTTTCAAGCTGAATGGGCGATGGGGGAAAAAGAAACCAATGGGGCAGCCAAAAATCTATGCGGTGGTTGCCACACAGTGCTAGGTACCGTAACCCAAACCGTTGAGTTTAAATCTGAATCCGGTAAGTTTGGCGGTTTCACGACCCAAGCAATTGCTAATCAAGGCGTATCTTGTGAAGTCTGTCATAGCGTCGTTGATACCAACATGTCCCACACAGCCATGGGTGAGCACGGTAATGCGTCATTAGCTATCGCCAATGACAAAGTTAAACGCGGTCCATTTGACGACGCTAAGCCTCGTGGCCACAAAGCCGAGTATTCTGAGCTGCATACTAAATCAGAGTTTTGTGCCAATTGTCATAATGTGTTCAACCCTGTTCACGATAACTTTGCGCTAGAACATACTTATGATGAATGGAAAAAGTCAGCCTACGCTGCTGCCGACATCCAATGTCAGGATTGCCATATGGTGCCAGTGGAAACCGCCATGCGCGTGGCTGATGAAATGCTGCCTGCAAACAAGCTTGTGGATCACCGTTTAGGTGGTAAAGCCGCATCTGGTGGGCCGATTAGAAGCTTAGTGCACGACCATGGTTTTGTTGGTGGTAACGCTGTGCTGGCTCCATTACTGGGTGTTGAAAATGGCCAGGCTCACGCAAATGAAGCAATTAAGCGTTTAAAAACAGCCGCAGCTTTAGATGCTAAAGTCACAGGAACCGTGACTTCCCCAGTACTTGAAGTGACGGTGCACAATCGCCGTGCAGGCCATGACTTACCGACTAGTCTCACCTTTATTCGCCAGATCTGGCTAGAAGTGATTGTGCGTGATGTAAACGGTAAGGAGATCATGCGTTCTGGTTCATTAACGGCAGACAATGCATTACCGGAAGGTACAGTGGTTTTTCAAGACACCTCTGTAGATGTTCACGGTAAGCCTGAACATAAACCTTGGAGGGTCGCCAACTTCTCAGTACAAAATACGATTCCAGCCAAAGGCTCGAAAACAGTTAACTACCCGTTTACTCTGCCTACTGGCGTGGCGGAATATAGTGTTGAAACCAAGCTACATTATCGCTCGTTCGATCAAAGTGTTGCAGATCTACTACTAGAAGATAAAGTGATTGTGCCTTCGGTTGAAATGGTTAGCTTAAGTCAAACCTATCAAGGCTTAATGCGTAAATAATCGCTTAATTTGTTAATATGCCGTCACCCTAACCTTGAGTTAGGGTGACGTTTATTGCGGCATAGGGTAAGTTTAGCCACAATTCAATTTCACTTGACGCTGACACTGCGCTGCAGAGTCCTCAGCCGATTCAACCCCAAGACAATAATCGAATCTTAACACCCGCTTTTCAGCTATCGCCGTTTGCTGCGGTTCTATCTGTTGCCAACGCCAACGTTTAATCAGTTTTTTAGAATACTTACCCAAGTGCTTATTCGGAATTGAGCTTACTACTTCAACATTTTCAGTCGTTCCATTTTCAGTAATATCAAATGACAAAACGGTGCAACCTTGAACTCTAGCTCGAGCAAATTCTATTGGATAGTTCGGTGCATTAACTTCTTCTCGATGCCAGGTTTTCGGCGTATCCATGGAAATCTCAGTCTGCAAAACTTCCCCATAAATGCGATTCTCGTTGCCCATTTTGGCGTAACTCATTTGCGGAAATAACAGTAATAGCACCGTGCATCCAATTAATTTCATATACATTCCTTTGTGTAACTTTGAGCTTAAGGTGACAATCTAGGCTACATTACTCAAGAGCAAAAAGCATTCTTCCTAAAATAAAGTTCCGATACAGCTTTAACCTTAATCTAATAGATTGCCAATAGAATTATTCAAAATTTTCAGCGGTAACTTCAACTCGAAATAACCTTAGCATTATTGTAAATAGCTGTTGACAAGATTGTTCTTAATATTAACCACTTCACAGAGCTTATAACCCGGTTGCTCAAGCTTACTTAAGCTATCGGCTATCACTTTTTCCTCGCAAGCTTGCATGCTACACTCAGCCTCACTTTTATTAATTTTTAAACTGACACGCCCCTATGAAACAGTTGCTCGACTTCTTACCTCTTATTATCTTTTTTGCTGTTTATAAATTTTTCGACATCTACGTTGCCAGTGGCGCGTTAATCGCGGCAACTGCGCTACAACTTATCATCAGTTACATGCTATATAAGAAGCTTGAAAAAATGCATCTTATTACTTTTGTCATGGTAACGGTATTTGGCTCGCTAACACTTATTTTGCACGATGATTCATTTATCAAATGGAAAGTCACTATAGTCTATGCCTTGTTTGCCATCGCACTGGGTGTAAGCCAGGTAATGAATAAGCCAATTTTAAAGAGTATGCTCGGAAAAGAATTGGTTGTAGAAGATAAAATATGGGCGCATGTAACCTGGTATTGGGTTAGCTTTTTTGTCATTTGTGGCCTGGTTAACATCTATGTTGCTTTTAGTCTGTCACAAGAAACCTGGGTTAACTTCAAGGTATTCGGTTTGACTGCGCTAACACTTATCAATACTGTGTTAACCGTCCTCTATCTGTTTAAAAACATGTCTGAAGAAGATCGTAAGGAACTCAAATAATGTGGTACATGATTTCATCGCAAGATATTGAAAATAGTCTAGAAAAACGTTTATCTGTCCGTGCAGACCATTTAGCTCGCCTGCAGCTTCTTGCTGACGAAGGTCGTCTGTTGATTGCCGGTCCACACCCAGCCATTGACAGTGAGAATCCGGGTGAAGCAGGCTTCACAGGTTCGCTGGTTGTCGCTGACTTTGCTTCACTTGAAGATGCACAGTGCTGGGCCGATGCTGACCCATATATTGCTGCAGGTGTGTATGAAAGCGTTATCGTTAAGCCATACAAACTTGTATTGCCGTAAATAAAAAGGACTGACAAGTGAAGATTGTTTCATTTAATATCAATGGATTGCGAGCTAGATTACACCAACTTCAAGCACTCATCGACACTCATCAGCCCGACATTATCGGCCTGCAAGAGACAAAAGTGCACGATGAAGCGTTTCCTTTGGCCGATGTAGAGGCTATGGGCTATCACGTCCATTACCATGGCGGCAAAGCCCATTATGGTGTAGCTATGCTATCAAAAGCAGAGCCAACAAAGGTTCAAAAAGGTTTCCCTACTGATGAAGAAGACGCCCAGCGTCGTATGATAATGGGTACCTTTGTGCAGGAAAATGGTCGTCCACTCACAGTGCTCAACGGCTACTTTCCTCAAGGCGATAACATCAGCCATGAGACTAAGTACCCAGCTAAGCGTAAGTTCTACAAAGATTTAATGCTGTACCTTAATGAGTATCACAATGCAGATGAAGACATTGCTATTATTGGCGATATCAACATCTCTCCTGTCGATCTCGATATTGGTATTGGTGAGCCTAATGCTAAACGCTGGTTAAAAACGGGGAAATGTAGTTTCCAGCCAGAGGAACGTGAGTGGCTAAAAACACTGATGGATTGGGGTCTAGTCGATACTTTCCGTGAACTTCACCCGACTCGCAGCGAGCGCTACTCTTGGTTCGATTATCGCAGTAAAGGCTTTGTCGATAATCGCGGCCTACGTATCGATGTGGTCTTGGCAACGAAATCTTTGGCTCAACGCCTAACTGAATCAGATGTGGATTATGATCTACGCGGTATCGAAAAACCGTCAGATCACGCGCCAATCTGGAGCACCTTTAGTTAAAAACCAAATTGGTTCCTCACAAAAAAGCCAGCAATCTGCTGGCTTTTTTATGATTAAAATAAAGGAGTTAGCTTAAATTTTTACCAAAGTATATTGACCTAAAATCTGTTCAAGTCCTTTTGATGAACTCGCTAAGCTGCTGGCCGAACTCACCGAGCTTTGCGCGGTTTCTTTAATTATTTCCGCTTGACCGCGAATATCATTCAGTTGTGTTGAGATCTCACGAGAGGCTGCACTTTGCTCTTCTGACGATGCAGCAATTTGTGAACTCATATCAAACACAATACTGATTGAACTGGCCATACTGTCAACGTCATGGCCTACTGATTCGATAGCTACACGACCTTTGTCAGCTTGTGAGACGATCTCATTTGTAATGTCTGACAGCTTACCCGTGCCCATTTGCAAGCCCTCAATCATAGACTGGATCTCAACCGTTGCTTGCTGTGTGCGGCTCGCTAACGTGCGAACTTCATCTGCAACAACGGCAAAACCTCTACCTTGCTCACCTGCACGAGCAGCTTCAATGGCTGCATTTAACGCCAGTAAGTTAGTTTGCTCAGAAATGCCGTTAATCGTAGTCACCATTGCACCAATTTCTGTTGCTGCATGGTTTAAGTCCTCTACTGACGCCGATGCTTCAGAAATTTTGCTCGTCAGCACGCCTATACGGGTTACCGCTTCAGCGATTTGAGTTTGACTATTAGCCGCTTGCGCCGCATTTTGCTGAGTTTGCTCAGAGGTATTAGATGCACTATGAGACACCTCCTCCACCGCAGCCGTCATCTGCGACATGGCTACAGCTACAGTATCTAAAAACTGATGCTGAAAATGCGTCAACTCTTCACTGCGACTCGCTTGCTGGGTAAACTCGTCAGCTGCATTATTCAGGGTTTGAACATTGCTTGAAATCGCCTGCACCATTTCACTCATGTTATCGGCACTTCTATCAATTTCACTGGCGATAAGGCTGAAATCATCTTTACCGAAAAAGTGAAGTCTATGGGTTAAGTCACCATCAGCAAGTCGCTTAATCGCCATGTACATATCCCATAGCCCGCCACCTAATGATGTCGACACCCAATAACTCAAAAGATACAAGGGCAGTAGCCCAACAAAGGCCAGCAGTAGCATTAGATTAGCTTGTGAAAGTGCCTGCTTCTCCCAGCTCCCTACATGCACTTGTTGACTTAGCGCGCTGCTACCCACTTGTGCACTGACTAAAAGCATATCACCACGGCGTGAAGTCGATAGCGCATTGCTAACTTCAATTCCCGCTTTTTGTGCAAATTTGCTCAGCGAACTGCCTGTAAGTTGTTCTGCATTAGCGATATTGGCATAAGCATCAATGCTTGATTGTGCGCGTGCCAATGAGGTGGATTCGATAAACTGCTTACTGTGATGATAGTTTGTTAATGCGACGGTGGCACTGAGCAGTGTCACCATAGTACAAAGTAGCCAAAATTTGCCATTTAGGCTTAATTTGATCAACAGAGCGTCAATTTTGCGGAAATTAATCTGTTTCATTCTATCTTCCCTTGGCCAAAGCCACCCTCAAGTACGGTCCGGCTCTTCACCGAACCATAGAGGTTACTATTATTATATTTATTGATGTACCGTAAAGCAGACTGTTTGTTAAGACTCATTGGCCTCAGCTGTGACACTACCCTGCATTTTCTTGGTTAAACTGATCAATTGGCCAGTAAGTAAACTCATGCAGTAACCGAGTACCGCGCCCAATAGTAATGGCGGAATGATGGCAGCAATATCGGCACCCATGGCAAAAGTGATACAACAGCCAATAAATGCGCCGGGGATAAATGCCAGTTTTTGATGGCTAGCCTGCAAGCACATTGCTGCCGTTGCGATCCCCGTTAAGGTGTAACCCAGTAATGGCGAGACAAAGAAGCTGCTCCCTGAAATAATTAACCAGCCCCAGAAAACCCCAGAAAGATTGGTAGCCATCGCCATCAACATGCCTTTTACGCCGGCATGAGTCTGGGCAAAGAAGGTGCTACAGCTTAGAAAACCTATCCAGGTAACAAGATGTAGTACATCTGCCACACCGGCCCAAATAGCTGCAAGTAATCCTGCTGAAATAGCAATCTGCCAACGATTTTCCATAGCTTACCTCTTTACCGTTAACCCACTTACAGCAAGTGAGTTACTATCAGGTGATCTAAATTACCTTTTTTATATGTAAAAAAACACGATCTAGCGCCAATTATCCGGTTTGCTTGCCGATAAAGTGCACAAAAAGCCCAGTTTTGTAGTAAAAAAACTAATTTAACGCTACAACAAGGTAAACAAACAGACCAATATAAAATATTCAAAATATGGCTTATGCCTTAGGCCTTGGTTGTAGTCTGGATGAAATAGCCAATAAAAAAGCGCCTAAAGGCGCTTTTCAACTCGGTGATATTAGACCGATTGCAAAGTAGAACTGACTCACGCAAACAACAAATTGATGCTACCGTTAGTCAAATAATTGATCGGCAACAAATGGGTTTTGTACTCGTTCATCCCCAAACGTGGATAATGGACCATGGCCAGGAATAAACTGCACATCATTACCCAAAGGCCAAAGCTTTGTCGTTATCGACTCAATTAAATCTTGATGGTTTGATAATGGAAAATCGGTTCTGCCGATAGAACCTCTAAACAAAACGTCACCGACCCAAGCTGTTTTACTGTCTTTAGCAAAAAACACCACATGTCCTGGAGTATGACCCGGGCAATGGATCACATTGAGTACTTGCTGACCCACGCTAACCTGGTCACCTTCTTCAAGATATTGTGTCGGTGCAAAGGCGTCACAATGTACAAACCCAAAGTGCTGACTTTGTTTCGGCAAACTGTCAAGCCAGTAGTCGTCAGCCTTATGAGGGCCAATAATAGGCACATTCAGTTGATCCGCTAATAATTTTGCCGCACCAACATGATCAATATGACCATGAGTCAGTAATACTTTTTCCACCACCACTTTGTTTTTAGCAGCTTCCTCTAGAATACGTTCAATATTACCACCGGGATCGACCACAGCCGCTTTCATTGTTTGCTCGCACCAGATTAAACTACAATTTTGCTGAAATGGGGTGACGGGTATTAACTGATACTTCATCGATAATCACCTAAGGCTCTATGTTTCGCTGTGAATGAATAAAGATTACGCCATGTTGGGCTTTTCGACTATCTATTATTAGGATATTTTGCTCTAACGCTCACAAAATCTGCATTAAATTTTTACCCCATCCTAACTCCGTTTGTCGCTTTATCTTTCCTGCGGGATAAACACTGCATTGGTCATAATTTTTGGTATACAATCGTCAACACTCATTCGCTGTCAGTTCAGTGCAAAACTGACATAGCAATCCTAAGTTATAACCTAACAAGAACTCTTTATAAAAGGTCGACTCGATGACTTCTGAATGTTCAGCCCAACTCACTTTTGCAGGCATGATTGCCCGTAAACATCAATTTCGTTTACCACTTAACTATCAAGAACCTGATGGCGAGCAAATTTCAATATTTGCCCGTGAGCTCTCAAGTCCAGACAATCAGGGTAAAGCCTTACCTTTTATTGTTTTCTTTCAAGGCGGACCTGGGTTTGGCGCCGTTCGCCCCGCGGCGAATGGTGGCTGGATCAAGCGGGCTCTTAAAGAGTACCGCGTGTTGCTTCTCGACCAACGAGGTACAGGCCTTTCAACGCCAGTAAGCTATGCCAGTTTGGCGCATATGTCTGCCAGCGAACAAGCCGAATACCTGAGCCACTTTAGAGCCGATAATATCATTCGCGATGCTGAGTCTATCCGTAAACGGCTCACCGATAATGAGAAGTGGAGCATTCTAGGACAAAGCTTTGGTGGTTTTTGTGTACTTAAGTACTTAAATGATGCGCCTGAAGGCTTAACTGAAGCCTATATCACGGGTGGCATTCCGTCACTGACTCGCAGTCCAGATGAGGTTTATCAAGCGACCTACAAACGGGTACTTGCAAAAAACCAAGACTTTTTTAAGCGCTTTAGCGATGCACAAGACTTGATTAAAAACCTAGCCTGTCATATCCAAGCAAACCCAGTAACCTTAGCCACTGGCGAGCGCCTTACTGTCGAGATGTTGCAGCTGCTCGGGATCAATATTGGCATGGAGCAAGGCCCTGAGAGCATCTATTACCTGCTAGAGCAGGCGTTGATAGAAACGGCATCGGGTACACAAGTTAATCCGCTGTTCCTCGCGCATTTTTGTCAGTTGCTTGATTACAACACCAATCCAATATTTGCACTGCTACATGAGTCTATCTATTGCCAACAAACTGCGTCTAACTGGGCCGCTCACCGAGTGAGAGCGGAGTACCCTGAGTTCAACTACAGCAGCGAAAAGCCTTTCTTATTTACCGGCGAGATGATCTACCCATGGATGTTTGAGCAGTTTAATAACCTAAAACCCCTGCAACAAGCATCGAAGCTTCTGGCACAAAAACAGGATTGGCCAACCATTTACCAAGCCGACACACTTGCAAATAATCAAGTCCCCGTTACCGCTGCTATTTATAGTGAAGATATGTTTGTAGAGATGCAGTACAGCCTAGAAACCGCTGTGAAAATCGGTAACCTTAAGTATTGGCTGACTTCAGAATATGAACACAATGGGATTCGAATGGATGGTGAGCACATCCTCGATAGATTAATCACAATTAATCGTGGGGAAACGCTACGTTAATTAATAAACACTTAAGCTTGATGGAACATTATGTAATCTGTTCCTCACCTGTATCACTTTCGCAAGCCTTATTAAGGCTTGCTTTTTTTTGCCTCATTTTGTCGAAGACCACTCACTCTATATCTGTATTGGAAAATCTGCCATTAACGGCACATACTTTTGCTATGACCCTAAATTGTTGCCCCTTAACTTGTGAGCATATGTGCTTAAGGTAAATAGATGAACAGTGATAAACTCGATACGCTACCTGGCGAGATCTTAGTCGGCATTGCTAATGAGCACCTACGTTTAAACTGCAAAGACCGCCAGGCGCTGTTTTATGATCTTGATATTGCAAGTGAACTACTAGAGCAAAAATTGGCTGCAAGTGGCTTTGTGTACGACAAAAATTGCAATCAGTATAAGCCGCGTTAACTTAATATCGATTTACTTACTTCTCTATTTACCTATTTCTTTATTTACCTGCTTGGCTGCTTGGCTGCTTGGCTGCTTGGCTGCTTGGCATTAATTGCAATCCAACGTGTAGTGGGCCCCACTTGCATGCCGTAGTCGCATTGCCGCCTGCTCTGGGGTGATATCACGCTGAGTTTCAGCCAATAACTCATAGCCAACCATAAACTTTTTAACGCTAGCGCTTCTAAGTAATGGCGGATAAAAGTGAGCATGCAGGAGCCATTCTGTATGGTCACAGCCATCAAATGGTGCGCCCTGCCACCCCATAGAGTAAGGAAATGAACACTGAAATAGATTGTCGTAGCAGGTTGTTAACAGCTTTAAGATCTCCGCTAACGAGGCTTGCGTAGTGTCGTTTAGCTCTGTCATACGCTGAACATTAAACCGAGGTAATACCAAGGTTTCAAAGGGCCAACCCGCCCAATACGGCACCACCACCAGCCAGTCATCATTACTCACCACAATCCGCTCTTGCCGCGTTAACTCTTTCTCGACGTAATCAGCTAATAAGTTACTGCCGTACTGCTTCTCATACTCCAATAAATTTCGCTGTTTTGTCTCTATTAAACTGGGGAGCTGTTGCTGCGCCCACACTTGTCCATGAGGATGCGGGTTAGAGCAACCCATCGCAGCACCTTTATTTTCAAAAACCTGTACCCAAGCATAGTCTTGCCCAAGGTCAGCAGTTTGCTCACGCCATGTATTAATGACCCGCTCAATTTCCGGTACAGATAACAAAGCTAGTGTTTTAGAATGATCGGGGGAAAAACAGATCACTCTGCTTTCGCCTCGCTCGGTGCTAAATTTAAATAGCGGATCATCAACACTCGCTTGCGGCGTATCGGGCACTAAAGCTGAGAAGTCATTTTTAAACACGAAAGTGGATTGATAGTCAGGATTGGTTTCGCCGTTAACTCGAATATTACCTGCACATAAAAAACAGTGAGGATCATGACTTGGGGACGCTGAGAGAGCTGGCGCTTCAACCTGTCCTTGCCAAGGACGCTTTGCACGATGAGGAGCGAGTAACACCCACTGAGATGTTAATGGGTTATATCGGCGATGAGAGTGCTCGCTAGGATCAAAATGTACATGGGTTATTTGCGTCATGACCAAGAATAATAGTAAAGTTTAAATACCCTATGCTCAGCTAGTTAGGCTTAATAGTCATTCCTAAAAAGGCGCATTTAGCTCCTAAAAAACAGCTCTGATGATTATCTCAGCGCAAATAACGTATCGGCTCAATCGAGGCAGAAACGCTACGCAATAACAGCACCTGCATGCGACTAACCAGATAACTAAATTGATAACTACCTAAATAACTACCTAGATAACTAAACTAATCCTAGCTAGCACGCTTGTTAGAGTGTCGCACTGAAATCTTTCATTACAGCGCTTGCGATTATAGCCGAGCCTCAATCAATAAATTCAAACTAGTGCTAGAGCTAGAGCTACAAACTACAAACTACAAACTCTTATACAGCTAAAGACTCAGTTAAAAATTTAAAATGATTACACTTCATAATTTTAATAATATTACGTTATCATTAGTTTGTACTTAGCCAACTAACATAGCGGTCGCCTATCTACTATTCACTCGGTTAATGATTAGCATTCTATGAGCTACATTCAAGCAACTATATTCAATTGACAATTAGTGTTCGGCGCACCAAGCCAAGCTCAACGCAAAATATACATCAAGGTCGGAGATCTTTATGCTCAATCCCATTTGGTTAAAAACATTTAAAACACTGATAGATATTGGCCATTTTACTCAAACGGCTGAGAAATTGTACATGACTCAGCCTGGTGTCAGTCAGCAGATCAAAAAGCTTGAGCAAGCTTGTGGCCATTCCCTTATCAAACGTATTAATAAACAGTTTGAAATTACCGAACAAGGGCGTCAGGTCTACGAATATGCGCGAAAAGTGGCGGCTCAAGAAGATGAGTTGCTAGAAAGCCTAGATTTTGATGATCCCTATTCAGGACAATGCCGTCTATCGTGCTCAGGTGCTTTAACGCTGTTATATTATCCCAAGTTGCTAACCCTACAACAGCAACACCCTGCACTATCGACCTATATCGAAGCGGCGCCAAACTATAAAATACTTAAAGATATAACCGAAGGAGCTGTCGACATAGGCGTGGTCACTCAAATCCCTAGCGTAAGTGAGTTCCATTATGAAGCGATAGGCCATGAGCCCCTTTGTCTTATCATGCCAAAACAGTATCAAAATACAGTCGTTGATACTCAATGCCTATTGCAATGTGGTGTTGTAGCGCACCCTGACGCTGCGCACTACCTATCACGTTATTTTGACCAATGCGCAAATCCTGAGTTTTCAGAGCTCAATATTGAGACTTTACCTACCACAAGCTATGTCAATCAGCTAAGCCAAATCCTTGTGCCAATCTCTCAAGGACTGGGGTTTACCGTACTCCCAAAAAGCGCATTTGATAGCTTTGCAGATAAAGAACTGCTGTATGTCCATCGCCCGAATTCTGCCGTGACTGAGCCCCTTTACTTGGTTTATAAACGCAACCGTGAACTACCAGCACGTTACCACGCCGTACAAGCGCTATTACAATCAAGCCACAAGCACTCATAGCACTGGCAATTAAAGTCTGAATTTATGCTTTATGTGCTAAAGATGCTGTCAAGCCGTTAAGTTTTATTTTCGTCCCTCCTTTATATAAAGTGTTAAACAGGTCTAATTGTGTAATATTTTTACACTATTAGACGCTTCACGCTATTTACTCTTGGTCTTATATGCGAAAATAGCTAAAACGAGTAGTTAACTTTCAGTTAACGACTCATCAGAGCGCTAGTGTCCCTACCAGCCTGAACTTCACCTAACGTGTAAAATTAGACCTTAATATGAACTCCTATTCGCTCAAGAAAAAGATCCTTATCTCTGTTGTGTTAGCCTTTTCCATCGTAATTGGACTGCTATCATGGCAAAGTTTTTCCAGCCAAAAGCAGCTACTACTGCAAAGCAGCGCTGACCAGGTCAGGCAGCTTGGCGAGCAGCAAGCGGCTCGAATTGATGAATGGCTAGCCGATCGTCAAACCATTATTAATGCTACCGCGACAAAAATTGACGGTGATAGTTTAAATGTACTGCAGCAGGCTCAACTTTCAGCCCCTTTCGAGCTGGCGTATTTCGGTTCACAAACGGGATTAATGCTAGATTCCGATCCGAATATCGACCGTACAGGCTATGATCCTCGTAGCCGTGATTGGTATAAGCAAGCCATGGCTAAACAGCGCCCCATCTTAACGAAACCTTATATCGATGTAGCCTACAATATTCTAGTGGTGACAATGGCGCAGCCTGCTAAAGGCGGCGTAGTCGGTGGCGACTTATCGATTGCTAGCCTAGTAGATAGCGTTAACAACATGAAATTGCCTGCAAAAGGCTACTCCATCATGATGCATAAAGATGGCACTGTTATCGCTTATAAAGACCATGCAAAAGCCATGGGACCCATACAAAATATTGACCGCGAGCTTAATGCTCAAATCGCGTCTAAAAGTCGTCAAGCGGGTAGCTTGTTACCGCTTTACTTTGAAAGTGAGGGACGTGACAAGTTACTTTGGGGCTCTGAAGTCCCCAATACTGATTGGGAGCTTATTTTTGTTCTCGATAAAGAAACCTTGGAAGCACCGCTAAGCAAATTACTACTGACCCAACTTGGGTTGTCAGCACTTGCGCTGCTTTTTAGTGTACTTGCCATCTCGTGGTTCTTAAGCATTCTGCTCGCGCCATTGAGCCGCGTTTCCCAAGCACTAGCCCATATTGCTGACGGTAATGGCGACTTAACCCAGCGTATTGAAGTGGATACTCAGGATGAAGTCGGTGTGTTAGCCACAAGTTTTAACCGTTTTGTAAGCAGCCAACACCAACTGATAAGCCATATTCGACAACTCGCCAATGAGTTAGATAGCGATGCCCAACACAGCTTAGTGACCAATCAAACCACGGTAGACGAGTTACAACGCCAGCAACAAGAAGTGGCTATGGTTGCTACTGCCGTGACAGAAATGGCCAGTGCTACCCATGAGATCGCCGCCAACGCAGAAAATACCGCAACTGCGGCGCAGCAATCTGCCACCAGCAGTGAAGAAGGCAAAGACTTAGTCGACAAAACTCGCGGCACGATTAATTCGTTAGCAAACGAAGTCGGTGAAGCGACCAATGTGATTGGCGAATTAAATCTTCATGCACAAGCTATCTCAGGCATCTTAACAACCATTCAAGGCATTGCTGAGCAAACTAACTTATTGGCATTAAACGCAGCTATCGAAGCCGCTCGCGCGGGTGAGCAAGGCCGAGGATTTGCCGTGGTTGCCGATGAAGTGAGAGTCTTGTCACGTCGAACTCAAGACTCAACACAAGAGATCTACACCACTATCGAAACCTTGCAAAACACCACCAAAAAAGCGGTGTTATTAATGGAAAGTAGCCAAGGGCTTGCCAGTGACAGTGTTACTGATGTTAATGCCGCGGCCCATGCACTAGAGGAGATCACTCAAGCGGTTAATGTGATTTCAGATATGGCAGGCCAAATCGCAACTGCAGCCGAGGAGCAAACTCAGGTGACTAATGAAATCACCCAAAACACGGTAGCGATTAAAGATGTGACAGATGACATTACTGAGTCAGCATTAGCACATCTGGATCAAGCGCAAGCACTAAAAGATAGAGCCGACAACCTCAACTCAAAGGTCGCAACCTTTATCTTGTAAACGCTAAACTGCGATAAATAGAGCGATAAAAGGGAAGCCTAATCTGTGAATGACACAGCTAGCGCTTCCCTTTTTGTTTCTAATACATAAACTGATTAACGCGGCGTTAAGTGCGCCACCCATCCACCACTGGGGGCAAGGGTAATATTTATTGCACTCTTTGCTGTCACCGTTTCAGTCTTAGTTTGATAATCACTGGCATATTTATCGGCGTTATTGCCATCGGCGAAACTGCTCATCTGATATTGCTGTGACTCGCTCAATCCGAGCAAACTCAAGTCCAAGGTAAATTCGCGTGGCCTTGAGTTACCCATTACACCGATAAACCACTGTTTACCTGAACGCCTTGCGATAATAATGTGATCACTTATTTTGGCAGACAATACCTTAGTTTCATCCCATACCGTTGGCACACGGGTGATAAACTCAGTGCTTTCGTGTTCACGCAAATAATGAGACGGTGTATCTGCGAGCATCTGCAATGGGCTTTCAAACACCACATACATCGCCATCTGGTGCACTCTTGTGGTTTTACTCATTGGACGATTAAAATTAATCCTGAAATTATCGGGTTGAGCATTCACCATCGCACCAGGAGTGTAATCCATTGGGCCCGCAAGCTGGCGGATAAACGGCAGAGTTAAGTTATGCTCGGCGGTGATGTAATCGGCCCATTTATTATGCTCAAGACCACGCACACCTTCTCGAGTGATCACATTGGGGTAAGCGCGGCGTAGACCCGCTGGCTTATACGAGCCATGAAAATCGACCAAGAGTTTATGCTTAGCGGCCTGCTTAGCAATCTTCCAGTAATAGTTGACCATGGCTTGATCGTCTCGCTGCATAAAGTCGACTTTTATGCCCGCTGCGCCCCACCGCTCGAATAGTGCTAATGCCTGCTCAAGTTCATTGTCTAACGTCTTCCAGATCACCCAGAGGATCACATCGACGTTTTTACTCTTACCGTAGGCAATAATCTCTTTAACATCGATATCATCGACAACAATTAACACGCTGTCTAAATGATGCCATCCCTCATCCAATACTATGTACTCGATGCCATATTTGGCTGCAAAATCGATATAGTACTTATAGGTCTGAGTGTTAATCCCAGCTTTAAAATCGACGCCAAACACATTATTAGCGTTCCACCAATCCCACGCCACTTGCCCGGGTTTCACCCATGTAGGGTCAATCGCTAACTCGTCTGCTAATAAGTACGACAACTCGTTAGTGAGCAAGTCAGCATCAGCTTGGCTAATGGCAAAAATTCGCCAAGGAAAAACGCCCGCTTTAGGTGCAAGCTCTATCGACTTTCTCTTAGCAAGATAGTCTGCGCGCTTGAGGATATTCTCATTTCTATCAGAGTCTTGTTTAAGTTCACTATCAAGCACGACATTGGCAAAGCGAGCGTTAAAGCCTAATGCGTTGCTGCCTTCAAGCCATAGCCCCGGGTAATCCCTCAAGCCCGTTTCGGTAATAACGAGTTTAATACCTTTGACATTGATACCGGCATCAGCGTCAACAAGCAGCGGCAAGCTAGCAAACTGCTCAGGCGTAATTTCAGATAACTTTTTAGGTAAGTACAAACGTTCATTATGGCTAATAAAGCTGGATTCTTCGGGAAACAGTACCAAATGATCAGCAGCAAAATTAATCCCTACCGTTTCAGCCATCACCACTAGCTCTCCCCGCTGTTCAGTGCTAAAGCGGTAGGCTAAACCTTGATCAAAGAGCCTAAAAGTGAGTGTAAGCTGGTTATCAAAAGTGAATGCCAATTGATTGTATTGCTCATGTACCCATTTAGACTTTTGCTGTACATGGGGCTGTAATTGACGATCGACACTCGTTCGCGCCATATCAACAAGTTTTGCCTTAGATAAATTAGCCTGCATGCCTTGAATCACTATGTCGGCGACGGCATCTTGCAAAACGGGCTTACCGGATACGGTTAATGAGTAATGAACTCCTGATTCAGCGTCTTGAGAAACACGTAATTGCAGTTGCCCATTGGGTGAGGCTAAGGTGTATGCCACCGTGTTTTCAGCGGAATGAGCTAGATTAGCGGCATTAACCGGAATCGATAGCACAAGGGGCAAGCTGGCAATAAACAAAAAAAATGCTGCAAATTTATAGGGATGGATAATCATAGCGGTCTCGTAGGCAAACTTGAGTCAATAGAGTCGAAGGGGAGTGCAAAGCCTTATGGTGATGAGGTTAAGTCATTACGACTTAACCTCATCTGTTTACCGTCTTTATAGGCTAACGCTGATAGGTGATTGTCCGTCCCAGTTAATCTGCTGCAACTCACCTTGCTGCTGCTCAATGGTGATGCTAAAGCCTTTATCTGCGTCTTGAACACGACTCACACAGACATCGAAATTACTCTCAAACGCGCGAATATGCTTCAAGCACATATTATTCCAGCCTGAAGGTAAATAAGGCGCGACGTCAAAACGTTTAAAGCCTGTTGGCTCAATACCAAAAATCCCCTCAGTGACGACTCGAGCATAGAGCGCACTCTCAGCAGATAGATGGCGCTGATCACCTTCAGGCCAAGCTTCTACGGCGTAAGGTACATGCTCGCCGAGCAAACGCTTACGTGAATAATACTTAAAGTAGCGCATTGCCGTATCGGTCTCTTGAGCCGCAAAAATGCCTCTAAACGCATAGAGTGTTGCTCTATCCCAGAAAGTCTTATTGCCCGCCTCACTGTAGATCCCATCTTCACTCCACAGCTGCTCCGATAATACCGCCGCTAAGGTTTGATCTTTGCGGTCAAAAATTCCAAATGAAAATGGCAGTGCAATCCAAGCTCTTAACTTGTCGTTACCTTGATAGTATTGGTAAGTATCGAAGCCTTGAACATTTGCACCGAAGTAAGTTTCGATATCTTGTGCCAGCTTCTTGGCTCGTAACTGGTAGTCTGTGGCAATCGCTGTACGCCCAAGCTCCTCATTTAAATAACTCGATGAGATCAGCGCGCCGTAAGTCAGCATATTGGTACTTAGGTTAACATCACCTGCTGGGAATCGCCCTTCTAGCTCGTCGCTATCCGATGCAATCACCCCCTCGCTTGTTTGCTTGCCGTAACTAAAGTCGATACACCAATCGATTAAAGGCAGTAGCGCCCTAGCTTGCTCTTCATCGCCATAAGCCAGTGCAAATCGGCTTGCACCGTAGGCGATCATGGCGCAGTCTCCTCTATCGCCAGCGCCGTTCCAGATATCATCCCCCTCGGCAATAATAGAAGATGGAATGGCTTTGCCGTCATCATTCATAAAGCGAGCAAAATGCTCGAAACTATTAATTGCCGATTCATTACCGACTGCATTGCCTAAAAATGGAAAGAACGGGTTGATATATTCAGCCTGATCGTTAGCCCAGATAGCGGCGTAATAGCGACCGCCTCCTGGCGCATGCATCAAACCGCCCTTAGTTCTAAAAATGGATTCTGCGCTACGAATTTTGGCGAACTCAAACATCTTGTTGATGTTTTCATCGGGGGTGACTAATTGAAGGTTGTTATGCAAGCTCGTCACATAGTCTTGACGCAGTTCAAGTTCTCTTGCAGCGTCAAACTCGCGATTTTGCCCAGCTTTAGTGGCTTTGAATTCTAGGTAAACCGTTAATGTCTCACCCGCTGCTAATTCAAATACTCCGGATTTGTCGCTAGCCGCTTCTATACGATAACGACCATATACCCCATTTTCAGCTGGAGTATCAACGCGGTAATCGAGCTCGCCAATGCTCAGTTTTACGCTTTCATTGCTAGTATTACCAAAGGTCAACGCTTCAACCATTACTGGCAGAGTCGTACTTGGTGACAAGATACGAGTCAACTCAACACCTTCAGCAATAAGGCTTGTCAACGACAGGCGCCCATCGATATGAGCCTGTTTAAGCTTCTCTTGCGTAATACTCTGCTCATTAACGGTAATAGACGGCGAAACAGATAACGGAAAATCATGAATAAGACTCGCATGAGTATCATTTGGAATGGTGCGCAGCATAGGCCACACCAGCTTTCGCGTTAAGCTCAAGTTCCCGTTAACATCGCTGCCATAATAGATAATGGCAGATGTTTGTTCGCCACTCATCTCGATATGATCTTCATGGCTATCTTGTACATCCCAAACCAAACCATTGTCAGTTAACTGCCAGCGGTCCGTTAAGGTCGCGGCTAAGCCATTTAACACTTTGTTGTCTTGTACTTGCGCAGCTGCGGGCAATACGTCAGGTTGTCGTTCAACATTCGCATTACTTGCAGTTTGAGAGTCATTGGAACAGGCAGATAATATGGCAATAGCACAGGCTGAGGTGATAAATAGCTTTTTCATAAAACTCTCGTATGTTTTGCGTTATTCAAGTCAGTTTATTATTCGTTACTGCCATCAAAATTTTGAATCAAAATCTGTAGACCATTAAAAATAATAAAGAAGTTATTGAAACTGATTGAAACACGAACACTCTCAAGTTCGCTTACGAGAAAGTCGTAAAGCCTTCCTAAAAAATCACCTCAGCCACTCACCTTACGACGGAACTCTAACGGTGACATGGCAAATTCGCGCTGAAAAATATCGTAAAAACGGCTAACCGAGCCAAAACCTGCCTCTAGTGCAATATTAAGCACTGGGCTTTGGGTATCAATAAGTAGTGCTTGAGCGTGCTGTAGCCTAAGCTGATTAATGTATTGCTTAATCGACACTTTCATCACCCGATTAAATAACTTCATCGCATAGTTTTTATGCAAACCCGTTGAGCTTGAAACATTTTCAATTGTAATTTTTTGATCGTAGTTATCGGCAATATAACGCAACATGGTTTGAATATGGTTTAGGCCACCAAATACAGGTCTATCCTCACGTTTACTCACTTTATTGGCTAAATCAAAGGTGCTGTACTGCTCGATTGACATGCGACGAATGCGGCCACGGATCTCATTAATCACTTGGCTAGTCAACAGCGGCTCATTTCGCTTAATGTCGGTTTCCCAGATCTGTGTTAACTGCTTGTCACAAGCATATAAACTGTCAGACACAATGACCTCGCCATGCAGCAGCTGGCTAACAAAGGTGCTAGGCAGCATCCAAGTGAGAAAAGATTGTAAAGGGATATAGATGTTAACCAACTCGCCTTCTCCGCGAGAAGCGGTCATTTGGTGGGGAAATGACGCCCAAAAGATAATCATACGTCCCTCTGGGACAGTGATTTCTTGGCCGTTAATTAAATAGTCAGCAGAACAATCAAACAGGTAATTAATTTCGATGTGGCCATGCCAATGGCTGTGCTCCATCACAGCAGGCTGCTTACGGTGAAAGCCAAACTGCGTATCTTGCGCCTGCACCGTTAAGGGGCTCGCCTCATTAAAAGCAATTTTTTCAACCCAATCAAACATCTGCCTAACCTCATGACCACTGTTAAAAGCCAAGCTAACCCATAGGTCTTAGTTACACAATTGAAAGTTACTAAACAAGATATCAAGCTGATGATTTAGGAATACAGTTCAAACAAATAGTTTAGGAATATGGCTTGGGAATAAGTAAGTTATAACTGGCTTTAACCTTATTCCAATTTGCTTAGCTTTGCGCCACTCCATACTTAAGTACAATGGTTCAACAAGTCGACGCCCTCAATAAAGCCTCTATCACTTACTAGCAGGGGCTCTCTTACTCGTACTTGTTTTTTTAGTCGGCGTTTTTCTAACGGCAGATGATTTAGATGTAGCAGGCTTTTTTGCGCTATAACGACGTTTTTTAAAGCCGCTATCCGGCGACTTAACCCCTTGTAAAGAAGTCGGTAACTGTGAACCCGCTTGCTCAATGAGCCCTTGTAAGGAGCTCACTAAGGGATCCATAAAATTCTGATACTTGGCTTCTTTACGGCTAATGGCATCGAGGTTGTTTTCCCACAGCGCGGTCATATCAGGCGTTGTCGCGCTTTGCGGTAAGCTGTTAATTAAGCCTTTGCCCACCTCGGTAGCCAAAATGGATTTACCTTGGCGGGTTAGATAATTGCGCTTAAAAAGTAGCTCTATTATGCCAGCACGCGTCGCTTCAGTGCCTAAGCCGTCGGTGTCTTTTAAGATTTTCCGGATTTCATTATCGGTGACATAGCGGCTGATCCCCGTCATTGCCCCCAGTAAAGTCGCATCGGTAAAATGCTTTGGGGCTTGGGTGTTTTTTTCTAATAACTCGCCACGCTCGCACAGCAGAACTTGGCCCTGTTTAAGCGCTGGGATATTGGCAAGATGTTCGCCATCTTCGGTCTGCGATTTATCACTCGAGCTTCCGCTATCTTGTTTCTGATTGGCAGATTGCTTAAGTAACTGCTTCCAGCCTAGCGCAGCTTCCTGTTTGGCCTTGGTTTTAAATAAGCCACCGGCAATGATGATCTCAACTTGAGTCTCTTTATACAAATAAGCCGGATAAAACTGCATCAAGTACTGACGCGCAACTTGCAAATACAACTGTTTCTCAGCCTGGTTAAGGCTAGATAGATTGGCCGTTTTTTCGGTTGGCACAATCGCATGGTGGGCATCAACTTTTTTGTCGTTCCACGCCTTTGATTTGAGCTTGGCATTTGGCTCATCACAGCCAGACAATAGCTCACTCGCACCACTTAATACTGCGCGAATAACACTCGGCGCTAATCCATGTTGCTCAACAGGCAGATAGCGGCTGTCAGAGCGTGGATAGGTGATAAGCTTATGTTTTTCATATAACGACTGGCAGGTATCGAGCACTGACTTTGCGCTCATACCAAAGCGTTTAGCCGCATCAATCTGTAGCGCCGATAAACTATAAGGCAAGGGAGCATTTTGCTTCTTGTCTTGAGCTATCACCTTTTCTACCAAGGCACTTTGGCCGTTGATACGCCCGACAACGTTTTGCGCCAAACCTTTTGCCAGTACCCGTCCCTCTTCATCCATATAGGGCTGACACGCTTCACTCGGTTGCCATTTTGCACTGAATCGATCTTGGTTATCGGTCGCTAAATGCGCTAACACTTCATAAAAGGGCTTAGACACAAACTCAGCAATTTCAACATCACGGCGTACCACAAGCCCAAGTACCGGCGTTTGTACCCGTCCCACTGACAGCACACCTTGGTAACCCACTTTTCGGCCTTGGATTGTATAGGCTCGGGTCATATTCATGCCATAGAGCCAATCGGCGCGAGAACGCGCTAGCGCTGAAGTTGATAGGGGAATAAACTCACGGTTTGAACGCAATTGCCCCAGCGCTCTTGTTACCGCTTGAGGATTTAAATCGCTGATCAACAAACGCTGAGCTTGTTGTAACTTTGCACCTTTAACACCTAAGTGCGCGATAATTTCATCAACCAGCAACTGCCCTTCTCTATCAGGGTCGCCGGCGTTAACTAACTGAGTCGCCTCTTTAACAAGCCCACGTAGCACAGCAATTTGTCCGCGCATCTTAGCTTTAGGCCTCATCTTCCAGTTATCTGGTACGATTGGAAGGTGCTCAAATTTCCATGACTTGTATTCAGGCGAATACGCATCTGGCTCTGCTTGTTCAAGCAAATGACCCACGCACCAGGAGACACAATCCCCATTGGCTGCGCGAATAAATCCGTCACCTTTCTTTAAAGGCTTAGGCAATACATCGGCAATGGCTCTACCAAGGCTGGGTTTTTCGGCAATATATAAGATCATCTACGGGACTAGGATTACTGTATAAATTAACAGTAACTGTACCTTGAAGCTGTAAGCGGTGCAAACGAAACTCTTAAAGCAGAGTGTATTAATCGTTCAAAACCATTCATTTGCTCAAAGAGTGTTACACTTTTTGAGAACGGCTCTCATTAAGCGTTTTAATTTCAATTGTCATTTTAAGGGTTAACGTTGTGCTTATCCCCATCAGGAGCAGTCACACTCTCAGACATGGACATGAGCATGAGCATAGACATCATCGTTATCAATTAAGGCTGAAAACAAAAAAGCCGAGCGGTTGCTCGGCTTTTTTATATAGCATCTAGCTTAAGGATGACAAACGTTATGCATCTCTAAATTAGTGCCAATATCTTTACTACGATTTGCCTTAGCATCATCGTTACGCAACTGCGTGATGTAATCTAAGTATTCTTGATTTACATCGTTAGTCACATACTTACCGTCAAATACTGACGTTTCAAAACGCTTAATTGAAGGGTTTTGTTGACGTACAGCTTCAATCAAATCTGGTAATGATTGGAAGATCATCCCGTCAGCACCAATCAGCGCATTGATCTCTTCAACATCACGACCGTGAGCAATCAATTCATTTGTGGTTGGCATATCGATGCCGTACACGTTAGGGAAACGAATTTCAGGTGCTGCTGAGGCGAAGTAGACCTTTTTCGCGCCGGCGTCACGTGCCATCTCGATGATCTGTTCTGAAGTGGTACCACGAACAATTGAGTCATCAACTAATAATACGTTCTTGCCTTTAAACTCGGCATTTATCGCGTTAAGTTTACGGCGCACAGACTTCTTACGCTCTTGTTGCCCAGGCATGATAAAGGTACGGCCGATATAGCGGTTCTTAACAAAACCTTGGCGGTAAGGCAGATCCATATGACGCGCGATTTCAAGTGCGATATCGCATGACGTCTCAGGAATGGGGATCACGACATCGATATCATGATCTTCCCACTCTTTGTTAATCTTCTCACCCAGCATGGTTCCCATATTGACACGGCTGCTATAAACAGAAATGTTATCAATCGTAGAGTCTGGACGAGCAAAATAAACGAATTCGAAAATACAAGGAGAGTAGCTTGGCGAGTGGGCACACTGGCGGGTATAAAGCTCACCATCAAGAGTGATGTATACCGCTTCACCCGGTGCGACATCACGCATGACCTCAAAGCCTACTGCGTCTAATGCCACGCTTTCAGAGGCAACCATGTATTCAGTACCCGTTGGTGTTTCATGCTTACCTAGTACTAACGGACGAATACCAAATGGATCTCTAAATGCCACTAAACCTTGGCCAATAATCATGGCAACAACCGCATAAGCCCCACGAGTCAGCTCATGCACCTTAGTCACAGCGTTAAACACTTCCTCAGCGTTAAGATCGTCTGTAGTGGTTTGCTGCAGTTCATCGGCGAGTAAGTTAAGTAACACTTCTGAGTCTGAAGTGGTATTAACATGACGGCGCTGCTTCAATAAACGCTCATGCAGCTCAACCGTATTGGTCAAGTTACCATTGTGCGCTAATGAAATACCAAATGGAGAGTTAACATAAAACGGCTGAGCTTCAGAAGCACTCGAGCTTCCTGCCGTTGGGTAACGAACGTGACCGATGCCAGCATTACCTTGCAGGCGCTGCATATGCTTTGGTTCAAAAACGTCTTTCACCAAACCATTCGCTTTACGTAATCTAAACGCACTTCCATCGACGGTCACAATGCCAGCAGCATCCTGTCCACGATGCTGGAGCACAGTCAGTGCATCATAAATGGTTTGATTAACCGATGACTGGCCAACTATTCCGACAATACCACACATGGGTAAGCTTCCTCATTGTAAGATGTTCTATTATTTAATATTTTTGCTTTATGTGAGTATAAATACTCACATAAAGCCAAGTAATGCTTTAGTGCATTTTATATTTTGGGTACAAAGCTTGAGGTGTTTTCCACGTAGTCAAAGAACCACTGGATCACAACTCCAAATTCGGGCACGAGTGTAGAATCTTGCCACCAATCTGTGTTGGGTGCTCCGGTAAAAGCATCCATAAAAAACAGTAACGCGCTCACGATTAATGCGCCTCTTAGCGCACCAAAACATAAGCCGAGCACTCTATCTGTGCCTGACAATCCGGTTTTAGAAACCAATTGGCCAATTAGGTAGTTAACGAGAGCACCAAGGATGAGCGTTGATACGAACAGAATGGCTATCGCCACGCCATTTCGAACCATTTCATCTTGCATCTGAGTCAGATGCGTAGCGAGTTTGAGGTAAAACTGGCTGGCAATAAAAAAAGCAGCAAACCAAACGACAAGAGACATGGCCTCTTTTACAAAACCACGGACCAAACTAATCAGAGTTGATAGTCCGATAACAATAATGATGGCGTAATCAATCCAAACCATTTAAGAGGTAATCCAGCATAGGGTTTAAGACGGCGCGATTCTATCAGAGACAGAGTTATTTCTCACGCTTTCACGGCGAAATAACTTTTTCTCAAACAAAGACAATCACGATTTATTATTTCTCGACGGGGTTATAAGCAACCACTCGGCCTTTTAACTGCGTCAGCTTTTCGATATCACGCTGCATATGGTTAAGCTTATCTTTTGACACATTAGGCCCAACGAACACTTTGGTTAATTGGCCATCTATGGGTTTAGTCGGCAACGTGTAGGCGGTAAACCCTTTATCGCGAAGACGGTTAACCAGCCCTTTCACGTTAGCTGCATTGTTAAAACTGCCCAACTGAATCGTCCAAGCAGCCTTAGGCTTTGCTGTACTGTTAGACTCTAGCTTAGGCGTTGTTTTAACCTGTGCTTTTGCCTTAGCTACAACCGCTTTGACCGGTTCGTCCTCCTCAGCAATGTGCCAAGAAGCGTCGCCGGATGATCCCGTATCTTGCGCTGCTTGCTGAGTGTTCTGACCCAAATCGACCGTTTCGATATTCTGCTCCGGCAAGTGACTCTCTTGGATCTCGGGTCTAAGGGGAATTTCAGCAAACTGCTCTTCTTCGCGCTGTTTTTTACCGTCCAAAATATCGGGTAAAAATATCACCCCTAATGCCACAATCACAATGACACCCACAAGACGGTTTTGAAATTGACTAGACAAGACTTTCTCCCTTAAACAAATCTTTAAAACCTGCAACAGTGTAAAATGAGCCAAATACAATTACCACATCTTCACTCTGCAATTGCGCTCGAAGCGCATTCCAGGCCAGACTCATGTTGGTAAACGTTGAAGCTTGTACTTGTATCTGTGCAGGCAGGCAGGCTTTCAAGTTTGCAGCAGTAGCTCCCCGCGGCACAGACAGATCACACAGGAACCACTGATCAACATCTGCTGATAGTTCCTGTAACACCGAGCGCACATCCTTGTCTTTTAACATGCCACATAGCGCAATTAACCGTCCCTTGGGCATGGCAGCTAAACGTGAGCTTAAATAACGTGCCGCATGGGGGTTATGTGCGACATCAACAATCACTCGTGGTGAATCGTTGAGCTGCTCTAATCGCCCGGCCAGTTGGGTCTCTCCCACCGCTTTAGCAATAATATCAGCAGAAATCGGTGGACAAAGATGCTCAAGTACCGCAATAACCGTAGCCGCATTGGGCTGAGGTAAAAATGGCAGTGGTAACTTGGTTAAATCGAAATGCTGACCTTGATAATGCCAATCGTGGTCGCTGCATTGGTAACTGAAATCCTCATTAACCCGATACACTATGGCACCGATATGATTAGCCACTTCGATAAGAGAAGCCGGACAGTCAGGTTCACCCACGATTGCTGGGCGGTTTGCTCTGAATATACCCGCTTTTTCTGCACCCACGAGCTCTCTCGTATCACCGAGGTACTCTTGATGATCTAAATCGATTGAGGTCACTACCGCAATATCGGCATCGATGATGTTCGTGGCGTCGAGTCGACCGCCCAAACCAACTTCAAGCAATATCACGTCTAACTTGGCGGCCTTAAAAAGATAAAGGCCTGCAAGTGTTGCATATTCAAAGAAGGTTAATGAGATCTCAGCGCGGGCGGTTTCTATCGCTTCAAATGCATTAACCAGCGCAGCATCTGTCGCATCAAGGCCATTGATCCGCACGCGTTCATTATAATTAAGCAGATGAGGAGAGCTGTATACGCCCACGGTTTTTCCTGACAACTGCAATGCAGCTTCAATCATGGCGCAGGTGGTGCCCTTGCCATTCGTGCCTGCCACAGTGACGACCTTGGTCTCACCTAAATCGGTTAAGCCCATGCGTTTGGCAACCTGCGACACACGCCCAAGGCCCATATCAATCTCGGTTGGATGAATCGCTAATAAAAAGTCTAACCAGTTACTCAACGCAGCACCTGACTTGGGTGCCACCGGCTTTAATGTGTCTTGTTCAATCACAAACTTTTATCCATTTAAAACGTATAAGGCCCAGACCTTCACCGTTAAGATTGTCCTTAACCCCATAAATAATGCTTAGTCCAACATAAATAATGGGCCAAGTGCCAACTTAGGTAATTGATAGCTTTCAGGGTAAGTGACATCGACTAAATACAGACCATTAGGTTTAGCTGTTGCCGCCGCTTTATTTCTGTCTTTAAGTGCTAACAGTTGCTCAATCCACTCCATGGGTTGATTACCTAAGCCCACCTCTAATAGCGAGCCGACAATGTTACGCACCATGTGATGCAGGAATGCATTCGCCTTGATATCAACACAGATATACATGCCTTGACGGCTAACGTTGACCTCATGCACACAGCGAAACGGCGTGTTAGACTGACATTGCACGGCTCTAAAGCTGGTAAAATCTTGTTCGCCAAGTAGATACTGCGCCGCTTGGTGCATTTTGGCTTCATCGATATTACCAGGATAATGGCTCACACCACTGCGCAAAATACCTGGGCGAAGTTGGTGATTATAAATCATGTAACGGTAACGTCTTGCCGTTGCAGTAAAACGTGCATGAAATTCATCATCAACGACTTTTACCCAACGCACGGCAATATTGTCAGGTAGGTTTACATTCACGCCAAGTGTCCAAGCGGTATCTTTACGCACGGCATTGGTTTCAAAGTGCACCACTTGCCCGGTGGCATGAACCCCTGCGTCAGTACGGCCCGCACATTGCACCGCTATAGGCTCATTAGCAACGATTGAAAGCGCTTTTTCTAGCCGCTCTTGAACAGTATCCACTTCGGCCTGACGTTGCCATCCGAAATATTGACTACCATCGTACTCTATACCTAGCGCAACCCGCATCCCACACCTCTATAACTCGGTTAAACTGCTATTCGACCGCCCACTGTGTTTTAGCGAACTGATCGGATAAACGAAATCTTTTAATAGGCGGCGATTCTAACATACTCGAAGCAAACGATAAGTATAAAAAAGGCGCCAAAGGCGCCGTTTTTTATTGCGGTGGTTTACACCAACTCGTTAAGTAACCCCATGGCTTCAGCCTGTTGTCGGTCATTGCCATCAAGCTCAACTTCTTTTAGCAGTGCTCGTGCACTATCATTGTCATCGATTTCGATGTAAGCCCGGGCTAGATCTAACTTGGCATTAACCGAGTTTTCTTCATCATCGACATCAACCATAGGTGAGTTACCCATTAGAGAGTCTAACTCGCCCATGTCGACATCCAATTCTTTATAAAGATCGGTATCACCGCTATCTTCATCGGCCTCGCTTAGAAGCATATCAATATCGATAAAACCATTATCTTTTTGGAAAGTGGTTAAGTCGTGCATCGCGACGGCACTTTTTGCTGAAGACTTTTCGCCTAAATCTTTATCACCTAGCTTATTAACATCTAGTTCATTATCATCTAGCTCTTTAACGCCAAGTTCCTCAGCATCGAGCGCTGCCAATGCTTCATCAACGGTCATCTTAGAGTCGTCAAGTGAGAATGCGTCATCATCTTCAGTGAGATCAAGATTTTGATCTTGTGAATCGCCTTCGGCGGCCAAACGACTCAATAGCTCATCATCAGATAGTTGGGCGGACGCTGAAAGCGCTAGGGCTTCGTCAGCGGCATCGCTTTGATTAGCAATACTTTCCCAATCTAACGTGTTTGCCTCTGTCTTTTTGTCACCTTTAAGATCATCGAAGAAGCCGCTTTCTTTTTCGCTCTTTACTACTGCGGTTTCTAGTTCAGATACAAGATCGGATTTAATATCAGTTATAACGTCAGGCTCAACGTCAACTTCAGGCAAAGTAAACTCAAGCATATCGTCTGCTTTGCTTTCAGATACTTTCCTTTCAGATGCTTTAGTAACCGCGGTATCAGCATCTGCATCAAGGTTATCGCTATCTGACTTAAGTGCAGCCAAGCCCATCCCAACAGTGCTTTGCGCGCTTGAATTTAGTCCATCAATATCAAAACCCGTTAAGTCAAAATCTAGACTATTTGAGTCCTTTGCCGTTTTCGTCAGCTCTTCAGACTGCTCAAGTTCAACGTCAGGCGCTAATGCTAGCTCTTCATCTAAATCAAGCTTAACATTTGCCGTTTGATCTAGCTCTGACGGCGCTTCGAGATCTGCAAGCAAGGCATCAAGTTCACTGTCAAGCTCACTTTCAGGTTTCTCTTGGTCTGCATCGTCTGTGGCGGTTAAATCTAATTCTGCAGCAATTTCAAATCCAAGCTCTAGTTCTGCCGCCATCTCATCAGAAAGAGCATCGATATCAGGGATCTCATTGCTATCCTCTTGAGATCCATCATCGCCTTCAAGCTCTGCTAACAATGAATCTAGATCATCCTCTACCTCAGTATCAGTATTGAAAACGGGCTCAGTCTGCAGATTTGAACTATCAAAACCTGCAAGCAAAGCGTCAATGTCATCTTCTGCAGTATCTGTTGAACTAGGTTCTGTAGGTGTTTCGTCAATACCTGCCAATAATGCATCAATATCATCTTCAGCCGCAGTATTGGTCACAGTATTAGCATTAACTTCGGCATCAAAAGCAAAGTCTTCTTTTGTATCAAGTGCGTTGTCATCAACACTTTCACCAAAGCTTGCCAGTAATGCATCTAAATCATCTTCCGCGCTGTCAGCTGCAGTGCCTGTTTCACTTGCAGATTGAGATGAAGATTGGATTTCATCATTTGCGTTATCACTATTAAAACCTGCTAGCAGAGCATCTAAATCATCTTCTGCAGCCGTATCTGCGTTACTGCCTGACTCTAATTGAACCACCTCGCTATCATCATTATCAAAACCTGCTAGCAGAGCATCGAGATCATCATCGCTGCTGTTTGTGGCTGGCTGTTCAAAACTGTCTTCTGCAGGTACATCAAAGCCCGCAAGCAGTGAATCGAGATCGTCTTCATCAGATGATTTGGAATCGCTAATATCTGAAGAAGTGGTATTTAAATCATTAGTAGTTGCAGTGCTGTTGAATGCATCAAACTCATCAGTGTCTGTTAGATCTTGCTCCCCCATCGCCTCAGCCCATAAATCATCTAATGATTGGCCTTCGTCTTGGGAGTCTTCAACGATAATATCTTGCTCTTCGGCAAGTGCCGCCTGCACGGTAGTCGCGGCCACAGCCCCTGTTAATGGGTCGATATTAGACGCATCATCTGTATCGAGATGAACAGCTAAACCTTCGGCATCATCAGACTTACCTTCTAAAATCGCCCCTTCTGGTGCTGCACTTATAGGCTTTTCAGCAGCATTTGCATCTTGGTTCTGTTGCTCTTCAGCGTTAGCGTCATTTCTGCGTCTAATAAACAACCAAAATAGCACCACAACAAGCAATGCCGGTAAAACGCCACCTAACACCAATAACAGAGGATTATCCATTATGGTTCGCCATAGATCTGACGCTGGCTCTTGCTTTGGCACACTAAATGCTGCGAGTTGTTGCTGTTTAAGTTGTACTTCTTGATTTAGCGCTTCATTTTCAGATTTGGAGTCTTGCAGCGCTTGTTTTAATAAAGCGTTTTCTTCTTTAAGCTGATTTATTTCATCTTGAAATGCTGCCGTATCAGACGAGCCAACAACAATCTCATCGCTCGCTCGTGCTAACTCATCGGTTAGTTCTAGATTTTTAGCTTGAATCGCTTCCATCTGCCTAGTTAAGGCTTCAACCTCGGCCGATAAATCTGCAATTAATGGATTAGGCTTCACAGAAACCGGTGTTTTAGCGACCACGCTCGGTTGAGGGCTTTCTATCTTTGCAGCCACCGTTTTTGGCGCAATGCTAGGTTTAGCCCCTGATGGTGACCACTTTCGATCGTTACGTTCGGCGCGAGCCTTAGCATCTGCTTGAGAGGTTTGCTGTATCACAACTTTATTTGGCACCAGCAAAATCATGCCGCGCTCTAAACTGTTATAGTTTTTGCTAGAAAAAGCATGAGGGTTGGCGTCATATAACGCTGACATAACCTGGTAAACAGTAACGCTATTGTCTGGCTTAACCGCCTGAGCGATACTCCAAAAAGTATCTTGCGAGGTTGTTGGACCATATTGACGAATGCTTTGCTTTACTTGGCCATCTGGCCCTGTAATTTTTAATGGCTCAGCAGCAACTGAATTAATCGAAGGGGCAGCAATAGCCACTATCCCCGTGGCTATTAAGCCGACAAGATGCGAAGTGCGAAAGTTCATCAATCCTTCCCTTTAAAGCACGCTGGTGTCACCACCCTGGTGACGAGCTTTAGGCAATTGTATTTATTAAGATTACTATAAACTAGAATCCGCTGCCCTGCTACTGTTCACATCTTTAAAACATAAAAAGCCCGCATTGTGCGGGCTTTTTATTCAGCAAAGCATCGTTAATCTAAAAATTAATAATAATCTCTAATCAATACTTCAGCGATTTGAACACTGTTAAGTGCCGCACCTTTACGGATGTTATCTGATACAACCCAAAGGTTTATACCGTTTTCATGAGAGATATCTTTTCTCACTCGGCCAACATAAACAGGATCGGTTCCAGCACCTTCGGTGATGGCTGTTGGATACTCATCATCGGTATCAAATAGTTCAACACCTTCTGCACCACGTAATACCGATTTAACATCTTCGGCGTCAGCAGGTTGTAGTGTTTCTAAATGAATCGCTTCAGAGTGACCGTAAAATACCGGAACGCGAACAGCCGTTGGGTTTACAACGATGTTGTCATCACCAAATATCTTTTGCGTTTCCCACACCATTTTCATCTCTTCTTTGGTGTAGCCGTTGTCCATAAACTTATCAATTTGTGGCAATACGTTAAACGCAATTTGCTTCGAGTAAGTCTTTGACTCAACCGGTAAACCTTGTAGCAGCTTCGCGCACTGACCTGCCAACTCTTCAATAGCTTGCTTGCCTGAACCCGACACAGACTGATAGGTCGCCACGTTAATACGTGAAATACCGAATGCATCATAGATAGGTTTTAGTGCAACCAACATCTGAATCGTTGAACAGTTCGGGTTGGCGATGATGTTACGATTTCTAAAGTCTGCAATCGCTTCAGGGTTTACTTCTGGGATCACCAATGGCACGTCGATGTCATATCTGAAGTGAGAGGTGTTATCAATAACAACACAGCCGTTTTCAGCAGCGATAGGCGCCCACTTAGCTGAAACGTCACCACCTGCAGAAAAGAAACCAATCTGAGCCTGTGACCAGTCAAAGGTGTCAACGTCTAAAATTTCGACCTGTTTACCGTGGAAGCTGACCGTATTACCGGCGCTGCGACTGCTGGCTAATGGAAATAAATTAGCAACCGGAAAGTTACGCTCTTCTAGGATCTCAATCATTGTTTGACCCACTGCGCCCGATGCACCTAATACGACAACATTAAATTCCTGCGACATAATTACAGCTCGACTCCTGAAAACCCTAAATTGGATAACCAATTTACATTAGTTTGCCCCGTATTGCCTACCTTTAATGCACTAAATTCACGGCGATGGGTGTGATTTTTTCTCATATGATCGAACCCTTGCTGATTTAAAAACTGTTTTCTAAATAATTGGTCATCATCGCGCAAATCGTATACAAATCTCGCAAGCTGTAACAAGGCTCTTTCATCATCAATTTGCTGCACAATAACCTGCTCACTCCAAAGCGGCGGTAATAATGATTCCATCTGCTTATCAGCGCTAATTTGCAGCACCTGGGCTAACTTTTGATACAGCATAAAAGTGCCGCGCGCTTTACCCTCTAAGGAATAACCCGCAATATGCGGCGTACAAAATTCAACATAGGGCACCAGCTCAGGCATAGGGTTAGGCTCCCCTTCCCATACATCGAGCACCACTTTTACGTCATCACGTTGTTGCTTGAACTTGATTAAAGCACGATTATCGATCACTTCACCGCGGCAACAGTCAATCAGCCAGGTATTTTCACGCAAGCTATTTAAGCGTGCCGCGTCGAACAAGTACCAGGTCTTGTGCTCGCCATTTTGAGTAATCGGAACATGCAAGCTAATCACATCACACTTTTCAATGAGTGTATCTAAGGTCACAAAATCACGGGGATCACCGCTTTGCTCTAGCAATGGGTCATTAAGTAACACTTCGATCCCATAAGCATTAAGACATTTCGCTACCGCTGTTCCAGTATTACCGGCGCCGACAATACCCACCACTTTACCTTTTAGTGGGCTATTAAAGCGCTGCGCCAACTCAAGCATGGCGATAAAGGCGAACTCCCCTACTGCTGTTGCATTACAGCCCGGTGCATTAGAAAAAGGAATGTTGCGACTGGCAAGGTAATCCAAATCGATATGATCTGTGCCTATTGTGGCGCTACCAACAAATTTAAGTTGGTTATTCTGAGCTAACAATGCTTGGTTAACCTTAGTCACTGAACGGACAAGTAACACATCGGCATCGTTAACTTGCTCAGGCGTTAGCTCCCTGCCGTTTACGGTTTCAATCGTGCCCAAATCACCAAATAACTGCTGAACATAAGGCATATTTTCATCGGCAAGGATCTTCATCAGAGTTCTCAACATTGTATTGAATAATTATGAGCAACATTCTAGCAAGATGAACTATCCATTAGAAACAAAGGATTGAAAATAGAAGCTCTTTCTCGCTTGCAATCTGCTTTAAAGCAGCTTTCAAAGTAAAGCCTTTCACCTGTCTGTTTATACATAACCACAAAAAACACACCGCACTTGTAATTAGTCATTAAGTTTAAGCTTACCGTGGCAGCTTTAAGTTGTTCATCCAAGTGCCCAATGCTAAGTTGTTAATCATTTGTGACATTTGATTAACCCTCTTTTGCATCCTATTTAGCGAGGTGTTGATTAGAATTAGCACCAAGGCCCAGTTTTAAGCAAAGTCTATCAATAACGGTCCTTAATAAGAGCAACCAACACAGACTTTAAACAAAAGGATATCTGCATTTGAAGTTTAATATTGTTCGTAGGGATAAATTATCAGATGAAGAGCAACAAGCTCTTTGGGATGGCATTGAAAGTTTCACGCAGCCTATCGTTGGTGATACAGGTCGTCATGAATTATGTTTTTTAATACATGGTGAAGAAGGTGAACTTGTCGGCGGAGTTCAAGGAAATTATGACAATTTTGGTTGGCTTTGGATTGATTCATTATGGGTATCAAAAAGTGTCAGAGGCCAAGGATTTGGCATACAGCTATTAAATGAAATAGAAAGTGCTGCTGTCGATAATGGCTGTAACAACTCTCATTTAACCAGCTTTAGTTACCAAGCGGCTGACTTTTACATAAAACAAGGTTATGAAATATTCGGCAAGCTTGAAAATTACTCTAAAGGACATAGTCGCTGTTGGCTAAAGAAAGAGTTAGCACCTCACTGCGAATAGCAAAGGATCAGATATAGGAGAGCATCAATGTGGGAATTAGTCTCATTCATGTTAGCTTTCGGTGTTTTCATGCTAATCATGCATTATTGGATGGACCCAAAGAAATTAATTGAAGACATTCGGTCTCTCAAGCAGTCAAGCGATAGAATTGATTTACTTGAACAAAGAGTTATTGAACTGGAAAAGGCTGTTAATGCTAGAAAAGATGATGCATCCACCTTATCCAAGGACAAGGCTAACGATGTACTTTAGGCGCATAAACACTAAAAAGCCAGCAGCTGTTACTACTGGCTGTTAGCTCTTCATTTAGCTAGACTTTTTACTTAGACTCATTACTTAGTTCTAGCAGTTTAGCAGCAACAAATAAGTCTTGAATAGCGATGCCTGAACTATCAAAAATAGTAATCTCATCATGATTAGAGCGCCCTACGGATTGGCATGTTATGACGTGACCTATCTCTGTCACTGGTACATTTTCTGCGTGCTGAAATTCACCAATCACCTGCGACTGCGCTCGGTAGTCACAAAATAACCTTGCGTCTTGATAAAGCTCCACTGGTAACTCCTGCTTGCCGACTTTATCAGCCCCCATGGCTGAAATATGAGTGCCCGTTTTAACCCAGCGAGCCTTAAATAACGGCGCAGTGGCTGTGGTTGCGGTTACGATAATATCTGCATGTTCACAGGCATATTGAGCGCTTGCCACTTCGCAATCAGCTTGTAAGCCACTGTCTATCAGTCGTTTAACGAACTGTTCACAACCATGTTTATCACGGCCAACCACTAACACCTTTGTGATATCACGTACTTCTGCGATGGCTAATACTTCGTATTCAGCTTGATGCCCAGTACCAAAGACAGTCAACACGCTAGCATCTTCTCTTGCTAGGTAATTCACAGCAACGGCATCGGCCGCCGCGGTGCGGTAGGCATTAACTTGTGTTGCTGCAACCACAGCAACAAGTTCACCGGTTTCAGCGCTTAACAGAAATACATTGGTGCCATGGCACGGCATACTCTTAACTTGATTACCTGGCCAGTAACTACCAGTTTTCCAGCCCACCAGCGATTTTGTAGAAGCTGATTTTAATGAAAACATTGAGTCCGTTTGTGGGCCTGATGCGTTAACCACTGGAAACAGTGTTGCTTCATCTGTAGTCGCTGCGATAAACGCTTCTTTTACAGCAGAATAAGCCAGTTGATGGGTGACCAATTTTGCGGTTTGCGCTTCATTTAAATATTGCATGTTACCAGCCTTGAATTCGGTTCCAGATTTCGTATGTATCGCTTCGCGTATCAAACACATAGTAGTGCTGATGCATAGATGCTGTGGCGCAGGCATGATTAGGTAAGATATGTAATCGGCATCCGACGGGGAAATCTTCAAGCTTAATGAGGTCATTACCCACTGTGCCAATAATGCCGTGTTCTTGATTAACAGAGATAACCTGCAGACCTTCAAGCAATGTACCATTGACTTCACAGACCAAGCCATATCCACAATCTTTGGGTTGACCCGCTGTACCACGATCAGCTGACAGTGCCATCCAGCCTGCATCAATGAACAACCAGCCCTTTTCTTTGTTATGGCCAATAACCGTTGTTACCACGCTAGCTGCAATATCGTTTAATTTACAAACCCCGATCCCAGCCATGACTAAATCGAAGAAACCATAAACGCCAGCTCTCACTTCGGTGATCCCGGTTAGGTCTTGATAGCTGTGAGCGGTAGGCGTTGAACCAATACTAACGATATCGCATGGAATTGCTGCGGCGCGAAGGTTATTGGCCGCTTTTAGCGTCATGTTAACTTCGTTGCTGGCAGCTTCTGCTAGAGACTTTTCATCGAAGCAAAGATAGGACTCCCCCGCATGAGCTAACACACCGTGAAAGCTTGCAGCTCCTTGATGGAGCAGGTTGGCGATTTCAATTAACGTAGGATCATCTGGGTGAATGCCACCTCTATGTCCATCACAGTCAACTTCGATTAATGCTGGAATGACACACGAGTGCTGCTCACAATAGCGATTAACAAACTTCGCTTGTTCTATTGTGTCGAGTAGCACTCTTACCTCGGTCCCTCTAGCAATAAGGTGAGCGATCCTTGGTAATTTGGCCTCAGATATACCGACGGCATAAACAATATTGGTATAGCCCTCAGCTGCCAGTGCCTCAGCTTCCTTTACCGTTGATACAGTAATGGCTGAACTGTTTTGCGGCAATAAGTCATTAACCGCTTCAAGTGCTCTAACGGTTTTAAAGTGCGGCCGTAATTCAGCCCCCAAACCTTCAGTCTTATCGCGTAATCGCGCTAAGTTTTTAAGCACGACCTGTTTATCAACCAGCATGAATGGCGTATCGAGAGTCTGATACTTGATCAATAATTGTGGATTTAGAATTTCATTACGTAACATGCTAATTTTCCTAATCTATCAAATAATTCATTTGTGGATATGATGCACGTGAGCGCCATCAAACCAGCAAGTAGAACAAGAGTATCCAAGAAGTACGTTTTGTTTTACATTAATACTTATTAAGATATAGATTAGGTTCAAACCAAATGATCACCACTGAAGATCTCAGGTTCATTACAGCAATTGCTAGTCACAGAACGCTAGCAGATGCCGCGCGAGCCTTAAATATCACCCCACCTTCGGTGACCCTACGACTGCAACATATTGAAAAAAAACTGTCGATTAAACTTATTCAGCGGCCGTCTCGAATCGTGAGCCTTACCGAAGAAGGGCAACTCCTACTGGATAAAGGCCTGAAAATTCTACGCGGACTCGATGAGTTACAAGAGCAGCTCGATGAACTAAAGGAACATGTGTGCGGCAAGCTCAAGGTGTTAGCCCCACTAGGGTTTGGTAATGACTATATCGCCCCATTGCTTGGGGAGTATAAAGTTAAACACCCTCAATTAGATATCGAGCTTGAGTTGTCCGATAACCCGAATTGGTCGAGTCACCATAAATGGGACGTCATCATCTATATAGGTGCGCTCAATGATTCTTCATTAAAAATGATTACACTAGCAACTAATCAGAGGTTTATCTGCGCCGCTCCAACATACCTCCAACAAATGGGCACACCGAAGGTCCCTCAAGAACTACTCAATCATAGGAGCATCGCTCTAAGGGAGAATAACGAAGATGTCACCTTGTGGCCCTTCACCAAACTTGCCGACGGCAAACATGATAATGCCAAAGTTGAAATGATTAGGATCACCCCAACACTTGCAAGCAACGAGGGGCGTGTCATTAAAGATTGGGCTATTGCAGGACTTGGCATCATTATGCGTTCTGAATGGGATGTGCAGCCGCAGATAAACAGCGGTGAACTGGTGCGCATATTGCCGGAATATTCATTACCCAACGCGAATATTGTTGCACTATTAAGTAGCCCAGAAAAGGAGCGTTCTGCACGCATATCAGGATTTATTCAACTATTAAAACAGAGGCTTAACCCGCCCCCCTGGAAGTAATCATCCCCGATGCTGGACTGAGTTCAAAGTTTGAATAACGTTTGTATAGAGTAGTGAAAGGCTGATTGACGATTAAAGTGAGCTTACGCTCGCACTGATTGAGTCATTGTCAGTGCAGATTGTGAGCATTAGTTGCATAGCAGAAAACAAAAAAGGAAGTCTAGATACTATCTAGGCTTCCTTTTTCAATCTTTGAATAATGTGTCAGTATTGTTTACTTGTACTTACGCATTACCAAGGTTGCGTTTGTACCACCAAAACCAAAGCTATTGCTCATCACGGTATTGAGCTCTTTCTTAGTCATTTCGGTCACAATTGGCATGCCTGCAGCTTTTTCATCAACATTATCGATGTTGATGCTTGGCGCGATGAAACTGCTTTCCATCATGATCAAGCTGTAAATCGCTTCGTGCGCACCTGCAGCGCCTAGTGCATGACCAGTCAGAGACTTAGTCGATGCGATGGCTGGCAAGTTATCACCAAAGGTTTCACGTAGTGCTTCAAGCTCACGCATATCACCCACTGGTGTTGATGTGCCATGAGTGTTGATGTAATCGATTGGCGTATCTACATCGGCAAGCGCCATCTGCATACAACGAACCGCACCTTCACCTGATGGCGCAACCATGTCATAGCCGTCTGATGACGCGCCATAACCGATGATTTCAGCGTAGATTTTAGCGCCACGAGCCAATGCGTGCTCTAGCTCTTCAACAACGACGATACCGCCGCCACCAGAGATAACAAAACCATCACGGTCTGCATCATAGGTACGAGATGCTTTCGTTGGCTCATCGTTATATTTAGTTGATAGTGCGCCCATAGCATCAAAACCCATGGTTAGCGTCCAATCGACTTCTTCAGCACCACCAGCAAACACCATATCTTGCTTACCCATTTGGATAAGTTCAGCCGCGTGGCCGATACAGTGTGCACTCGTTGCACAAGCAGAACTGATTGAGTAGTTCATGCCTTTAATCTTAAATGGCGTTGCCAAACATGCGCTGGCAGTGCTCGACATGATACGCGGCACAATATACGGGCCAACGCGCTTAACGCCTTTTTCACGTAACGTGTCTGCTGCTTGAACCTGGTTTGCTGAAGATGCGCCGCCCGTGCCTACGATAATACCGACACGTGGGTCTGAATACTGCTCTTCAACTAAACCAGCATCTTTAATCGCTTCTTGCATTGCGATGTGTGCATAGGCTGCTGCATTACCCATAAAGCGAAGTGCTTTACGGTCAATATGTTCTGATGGGTCAATCTTAATGTCGCCCCAAACATGACTACGCAGCTTCATTTCTTCAAACTGATCTGAGTGGGTAATACCACTACGACCCGCTTTTAATGATTCAGTGACTTCTTGCTTGTTGTTACCGATACTTGAGACAACGCCAAGTCCGGTGATCACGACTCTTTTCATTATTAACTTTCCATTTTGTACATCTAGTACCAATTTTGCTGCACCAATGGTATCGCTTTTCATCCATTTAAGTGGTCAGCTTTCCATAAAGAACACAAAAATAATGCTCATTATGAGACCTTACGTATAATCTTTGCCAAAATATGCCCATAAGAATGTACAATTTCAGCAAGTAAAACCGATTATAAAGCATATTTATGAGTGCTTAATTTAACATTAAAGACGTAACCATGACAGTAAGTAAAATTCTTCAGCAAATTATTGATAGTAAAAATACTCAGCAAATAGTGATTGCGCAGTTAGGTTTAGGCTCTCTAGTAAACCTTAAGCAGCTCATCATTGAGCAGTCTCAACTTATAACCAAGCGCAGAGTCACGCTGAAAATTTTTAGTCATATTGACTCAAACTTACACGCTTTTATCTCTAAACTCGGATTAGCAGAACAGCTTAGCTCAAACCCAACCCTGCGCGTAAGTTTAGTGGCTATAGAAGGCTGCCAGCGAATGATTGTCAATGATGGCAAGCTGTATATTGATTTTCACTTTGGAAGTTACACTCAACAATTACAACAGTTGCCGAGTGCCAGTACGGGGGTGATTGATGGCTGGTACATGGCAGGCAATGTAGCGCTAGAGCAATTGGATGTGGCACTTTTCTGGCAGATGGCAAAATTAACCCATAATGACAGCCTATTTTGCCTCGATAACTCATTTGCGCCAGCAGCTCAGCAGCAGATCCAAACCCTTGCAGAGCAAGTCGGTTTATATAGCGAGTTGCCACTAAGCTATGATGACATTACTTTTCAAGAACGCGCTGCGATGCGCTCACAGAGCCGACAATTACAAGCCCCCTATCCAGTCTGTTCAGCCGCTTTAATGACTCAAGAAAACGATAATGGTATCGCCATTATTGGCGGCGGCGTAGCCAGTGCAAGCTTGGCATTATCGCTTGCTGAGCGAGGCCAGCAAATTTCTCTGTTTTGTGAGGACTCGGCACTCGCTCAAGCCGCCTCTGGTAACAAGCAAGGTGCGCTATATCCCTTACTGACGCCAGATAACAACACCTTAAGCCAATATTTTCAGCAAGCTTACCTGTTTAGCTTACAGAGGCTGAAAACACTCGCCGCCCAAGAACACAAAATCGATTTTGACCTGTGCGGCGTGGTGCATACCGGTCATGATGAGCGAAGCCGTAAGCGTGTGGCTAAAATTATTGACAGTCATAATTGGGACGAGCAGATAGCAAAGAGCATTACCGCTGAGCAAGCATCTGCAATCGCAGGCGTAAAGATTGATGATGGCGGGATCTTCTACCCACAAGGTGGCTGGGTGTCGCCGCAAGATTTTACTCAAGCCGCCTTTAACCAAGCGCAAAAGATTGCCAATGCGTCACTGCAGCTTAACACCCAGATCACCGACATTCATTTTAAAGACGAGGCTTGGTACCTTAGAAGCGACAAACACCTCTTTGGCCCATTTAGCGCGCTAGTCATTGCAAATGGCAAATCGCTGACACGGTTTCCTCAAACCCAACATTTACAAGCAACTGGCTTTAGGGGACAGGTGAGCCACGCGCCCTCTCGCACTAAGCTGTCAAAGCTCAGCGCAGTACTTTGCGCCCACGGCTATATGACACCAAGTAACAATTCTTTGCATTGCTTAGGCGCCAGTTACGTTAAAAATGCGCAGCATTTAAGTTATTGTCCGACTGAACAGGTTGAAAACTTACAAAAAATCCAGCATAGCTATATCGGCCAAGATTGGGTTGATGATATAGATATATCAGCCCATAGCGCCCGTGTTGGTGTCCGTATGGTGACTCGAGATCATGCCCCTATGATGGGACCTGTTCCAGATTTAGATGCTATCTTAGCGCTATATCAACAGCATCAACTTTCGCCAGAAAGCCGCAAGTTTTGGCAAAATCATCCAGCGCCAATTCATAAAAACCTATATGTTCTCGGTGGCCTAGGCTCACGCGGGTTAAGTTCAGGCCCCTTAGCTGCCGAGGCACTAGCGGCACAAATTTGTAATGAGCCGATGCCGCTTAGTTTGGATTTTGTGTCACTGTTAAATCCAAATCGCATGTGGATGAGAAAACTACTTAAGGGTAAAGCATTAGACATCGGCGGTGATAGTTAACACTAAGCCACTAAGATCAGTAGTTTAACCCATAGTCCATAGTGATTTCACAATGCTTGATTTCGTCAGATGTGATCATCAAAGTATCAACCTAAAGCTGGTAACTAAAGCAGATAACTAGAGCTGGTAACTAAAAGCTGACGGCATAAATGCCGGCCTACAAATAAAGCATCTAAGCGGCTACCTAAAGGTAATGGCTTAGATGCTTCCACTATGCCGAAAAGTCGGATTATTCAGCACCCGCTTCTAATAAGGCATTCTTAAAATCATTCACCCAACGGCGGTAAACGGTTTTGACATCCCCCCAGTTAAACACTTTCGTATTTTGACTCCACTGATTAAACCCGTCGCCTCTATCAGCAGCCTTAGCAAGCACCTCACCGGTTTCACCATCTTTAATCACTGCCAATAACATCATAGAGCCTGAGTTTTCAGTATAGGTTCTTCCCATTGAATTAAAGCTTCGGCGACTTGACTCTATGGGTGCACTCAAACGAATATCGGTTACAGCGGCTTGGATCACTAAGGTGTTTGGACCTTTAATATTTACCAGCTCAAATGGTTGCTCATTATTAAAGACTTCTTTAACCGTGATCTGAAATTGCTCTGACATTTTATCGAGCGCCTCTAGCGGCAGCTCATAGGTCGCATTTAAGCCCTCGGCTCTTTTATCAATTCTTGGTGGCTTGTAATCAGCAGGATGATCATTGGTGACTTGAACGGGTTCAAAATAAAGTTTGGTATATTTACCCCAATTAACATCTGGTCGAACATAAGAGAGAGCCAACCTTGAATGATCGACTCTTACAAGTCCCTCTTTAGTCCTTTCTGCATCAGGGCCCTGTTGAAGCGTTGCGGGCTCTTAGCTACAGGCTACTCCCCCGAGCAAACACACAAAAAGAGTCGCGTTTAAAATTAGGTTTCGCTTGGTTAGTATTTTCTTTGTAGCCATTTTACATTCATCCCTTAATGTTATCCCCATTTGATTAAGCAGCTATTGTGCCTATCAGTATAAAAGCGATTTGCTCGCTCATAGAACATGGTTAAAAACCTTAAAGGAGTCAATAAATCAAGCAAGACATTTACCTATTTCGTCCCAATGAAAAAGGCATTGCATGTAATACCAATCAGTATAAAGATTTGGTCGCTCAGCGAGAGTATAGCGACACTGAGACAAGGTCATTAAATGCTCCTCGATAACTGCTCCTGCGTTACTCTACCGCCTATATCCATATAGTCGTGCATTAATGACATTCACCACATCTGACCTCCAGGGATGGAGGAAATGTCTTATGTATGTCGGGAACATACAAGACCATGTGGTTTGCAACGAGTGAAGCGCATAGTCATTCTACGTTTAAGCTCCCTCTTGTTCCATAAGAGTCACAGTATCAGAGCCGCTAAAACTCACCATTCTGGTGCGTTTTTGGCTGCCTACTTCTGCGTTGAACAACTTCACAAGGGAGCAACCATTCTTTCAGTTATTCGCCTTGAATTAGCTTGCCAAAAAACGTTCTGAGTAGATCAACGTCTTATACTAATTGGTATAAGTTGCCAGAGGCTAAAAACAATAAAGCCACTATAAAAGTGGCTTCAAAGTATAAAAGAGCAACAAAAGTTAACGTTTTACCCTAACTCGATTGTTAGTATCGCGGCTACTTCTGATCAGCTCATCACTGGCAATTGATGAAGACTTTGACAAGCGGTCATAAAGCAGAACGTTTACTGATGCCGCTAAATTCATGCAACCTACCGTCGGTACGTAAACCACAGCATCAGCGTTGTTGATGACTTGCTGACTAATGGTGCCATCTTCAGGGCCAAAAATGTAAATCGCTTTCTCTGGATGCTCAAACTCAGGTAATGGAATAGCACCTTCGACCAGATCGACACACACCACTTTTAAATCGGGTTCAATTGCATCCAGTAAGGATTCAACTTTGCTCAGTGGAATTGAGCTGCTTGCACGCTTAGTGTCGGTATTGTATTGAGCACTACCATTACTGGCTGCTAGCTCATAGCGCTTACCAGTATAAAAAACCGCATCGGCACTGTAACACCCAACCGCGCGCATAATGCCACCGACATTGGTCGGGCTTTTGGGGTTCACAAGGCCAATTGCAACGAAACTAATCTTACTCATAAAAGCGTAAACTCTATCACTCTAAATATTCACCGTGTAAAACCCAAGGCTAAAGGGTTATGCTGCCAACTTTGCACTCAGCTGAGTCCAAGCATCGCTCACTAATGCATAATCATTGTCATCTAGCTCTTCTCTTGCCAGAGTCAGACAGTCAGACATTTTCACTTCAAGTGCGTCCATTCCCTGCTCACTCTCAGCTTCTAGCTGAGACAACACAACAGCAAAGTGACCTTGTAAATAGCCACTTGCAAATAACGCATCATCATCACCTTCGGCAACAATGCTTTCAATCCAGTCTTGTAATGTTTGCTCGTACTTCTCGATCATCGAGGGCTCCACATTTTTTATTGTAGACTAGCTGTCGACGCTTTCGGCATCTAGTCAAAACGTTCATTTAAAATTTACAGCAGTTGCTGCACATCAGTTGCCAAATATCATTTAATCGATGCGATAACGGCCAAACTGATGGGTATTGTTTATTCAGCTAAATCAGGGTTTGCGACCTGATACATCACGTAATCGTGATAACCAGTAATCACTTTATAATACCCCGTAAGCGCTTTATCTAATTCAGGGTCGCCACTATCCACAATTAATGGCCTGCCTTCAAGTGCTTTTAGCTTAGTTTTTGTCGCTAGGATAATAATATTGTCTTTTCCTACACGCCGGATAAGCTCTGGGCTGAGTTGCTGATTCCCCCGCCCCAAGATATGCCCTTGGCCACCAATGAGTGTAATAAAGAGTTTAATCGCTTTATTTTCAGTGAGCAGTAGAAGCTCTGAGGCAGACTGATCGCTAGCAACTACGTCCTGCTGTTGAATAACATCGACCCCTAGCAGAGTGTTATCAAGCCCTAACTCGCTCATTACTGCGGCAACTGTGCTACCCGAGCCCATGATGCAAAGATTATCTTCCATCTGCTCAATCGCTTCGGCTGCAATGTCGGCAAGCACCAGCTCATCGGTCTCTTTGCCGCCCATTTTAACCGCTTGCACATACCTAGGTTCTGCCGGCACTAGCATTTCGCCATATCGGCGCGCACGCACCACGCCCGTTCTAAACGCGGCTTCATCGATATCCATAACATCGGCGCTCATCAAGCTGACTAAGTCTCCCTCTAGTAACATTTTCACGACAATGCCTGACGCATGTGGAGTTATGCCGTATACGCCTGAATGGATTTTAACACCTGCGGGTACACCTAGAACGGGAATGTTGTCGTCGGCAATGGCGTACACATCTCGCGCCGTACCATCACCACCGGCAAAGAGCAGTAAGTCTAAGTTTTCAGCTAACAACTCACTGACTACTCTTTGTGTATCTTGAGCCTGTGTCTCGCTCGGCGCTTGGTAAACCACCCGTGTAGTAAAACCCATCTCTTTTGCAAGCTTCTCTCCCATATCGCCTGAAGCGGTTATGACCTCAATACGTGCTTTATAGGGTTCGATAACAGCTAGGGCTTGCTGCATTCTCAGGTGAGCCTTAGGTACCGCGCCTTTAGCTATCGCCTCTGAAGCCACACCATCACTCCCTTTTAGGGCTACACTGCCGCCAAGGCCTGCAAGTGGATTAATAATTAACCCGAGACGAAACTTCCTCACTATTGATACTCCATTTTTAATGCTGACTCTAAACGGCCAATACGAACAGCTTGTGTTGGCTGTAAACACGACGGTAATTTTTACTGTAAACCTAGGCAGAAACCGGTCAAAACTAGCTTACTAGGCTATTTTCCCCTGCGTTTTAGGAATGAACAACACCGCCAACATAGACAAAAATGCACAGCCCGCCGCAAAGACCCAAGCCGACACGGCCCCAGAGCCATCTCCCCAGATAATGCCACATAGCCAAGTACCTAATGCACCGCCCACGCCAAAACTTAAGCTGGCATATAGCGCTTGGCCTTGGCTTCGACGGCTAATATCAAAATGTTTATGCACAAACTGAATAGATGCGGCATGAGTTAAGCCAAAGGTGAAAGCATGCAATAGCTGACTGATACTAAGATATAGGATATTTTCAACGCCGTACGCCAGCAACAGCCAACGCACTGCCGTCAGACCAATACTGACCACCAGCAGCGTTTTAACCCCAAAGCGGCCTAATAACCTTGGGGCGTACATGAACATGACGATCTCAGCCATCACCCCAAGGGCGACGAAGATCCCTGCAGCAGATTCTGAATATCCCGCCTGTTTCAGATAAAGCACAAAAAAGCCATAAAATGGCCCTGCACTCATCTGTAGCAACATGGCTGAAACTAAGAACCAGATTAAGGCTTTATCAAACACCAGAGGCCTACGGATTTGATTTTTTTCTACAACGGCTCGATTAGACGGTAATGGCAGAGCACTAATTAGCATGCCGATAAATAATGTCATACCAATATAGGGTAAAATCTGTGGTCCCCAGTGTCCAATAGCAAAACCACCACTGACCACCAGCACGATATAGCCAACACTGCCCCAACTTCTAATCGCACCGTATCGATTCGCGTCATCACCTAACGTTTCAAGAGTGATAACCTCAAGCTGCGCTAATATCGCGTTCCAAAAAAAAGTATACACGGCTAAGCTAATGGCTAAATAAGCTAAACCGCCATCATAGAAAAAGGTGAGATAACTTAATGCTGCAGCGCCGGCACCGATTTTAATTAGCTCGGAGCGCATCCCGGTTTTATCGGCAACAATGGCCCATAAGTTCGGCGCGATGATCCGCGTGCCCATTAAAATTGCGAGTAAGAAGCCTATTTCTTGAGCGTCAAAACCTCGACTATCAAAAAAAACGCCAAGATAAGGCACCATGATGCCAAGAATAGAAAAGAAAAAGAAATAACATGCACAGAGCCAGCGTAATTGCTGCTCTGTGCTCTTAGGTTGAAACATTAACGCATTCCGATAATAGGTGTACTGCTATTCACATCCATATTTTGCGCGCGGTGACGTAAGAGGTGATCCATCAATACGATTGCTAACATGGCTTCTGCAATCGGTACCGCTCGAATACCGACACAAGGGTCGTGACGACCTTTAGTCACTACTTCAGCAGTTTCACCTTGAGCTGTCATACTTTCACCAGGCACGCTGATACTTGAAGTGGGTTTCATCGCAATATGGGCAACGATTGGCTGGCCTGATGAAATGCCGCCTAAAATACCGCCAGCATGGTTTGATGCAAAGCCTTCAGGTGACATTAAGTCTCGGTGCTCTGAGCCTTTTTGATTAACCACTTCAAAGCCATCGCCAATTTCAACGCCTTTTACCGCGTTGATCCCCATTAGGGCATGAGCGATATCGGCATCAAGTCGGTCAAAAACTGGCTCGCCAAGTCCTACAGGTACGCCCATGGCAACCACTGACACTTTAGCGCCAATCGAATCACCACTCTTTTTAAGATCGCGCATATACTCATCTAATGAATCTAACTTTGATGCATCAGGGAAGAAAAAAGCATTTTGCTCTATCTGTGCAAAATCGACAGTCTCAGCGGAGATTGGACCTAGCTGTGACAGATATGCATGAATTTCAACGCCGTGAACTTGCTTCAAATACTTTTTAGCTACGGCACCTGCTGCAACGCGCATTGCGGTTTCACGGGCAGATGAACGCCCACCACCACGATAATCGCGTTGACCATACTTTTGTTGATAGGTGTAATCTGCATGTCCTGGACGGAACAAATCTTTAATATTTGAGTAATCTTTGCTGCGCTGGTCGGTGTTTTCAATCAACAAGCCAATTGAGGTGCCTGTTGTTTGCCCCTCAAATACGCCTGAAAGAATGCGTACTTCATCAGGCTCGCGACGAGCGGTGGTATAGCGTGATGTGCCTGGGCGGCGTCTATCTAAGTCGTGCTGCATATCAGCTTCTGTCAGCTCAACCCCTGGAGGGCAGCCGTCGATAATGCAACCAATAGCGACACCGTGGCTTTCACCGAATGTTGTTACTACGAAGTTTTGACCAATACTGTTTCCCGACATTCGCTTTATCGCCCTCTATCTCGTTATTCTAATTATCATTTACCCGCGCTGTGTCGGTAAATTTCCTATTCAATACCAATCTAGGTGTAGGAGTACAAATTGGTATTAAAGCCGCAGGCAAGCCTGCGGCTAGAGTCTATTATTCACTATCTTTGTAGATAACGAAAAGTGATTCATTTTCAACTAGCTGGTCGCGCGTTAAGATAAACACACCGTCGCCACCATTTTCGAAGTTAACCCAAGTGAACGGCACATCTGGGAACTGCTCGTTCAAATGCACCATTGAGTTACCCACTTCAACCACTAGCAGGCCATCTTCGGTGAGATAGTCAGCAGCATTGGCAAGAATACGCTTAGTCAGATCTAAGCCATCACGACCTGATGCCAAACCAATTTCTGGTTCATGATGATATTCATCAGGCATATCACCGATATCTTCAGCATCAACATAAGGCGGGTTCGACACAATTAAATCGTAGTGAGGGCCTTTTGGAATAGCAGAGAATAGATCTGATTCCATTGGGAACACTCTGTCCATCACCTCAAGCGTCTCAATATTGATTTGCGCAACTTCTAGCGCATCAACACTGATGTCTAATGCGTCAACTTCAGCATCTTCAAACTCATAAGCGCAAGCAATAGCAATACAACCACTGCCGGTACAAAGGTCAAGTACACGGTTAACTGGCTTGTTGTATAACCAAGGACTAAAGCGATTTGCGATTAGCTCTGCAATCGGCGAGCGAGGAACAAGTACACGCTCATCCACATAAAACTCTAACCCAGCAAACTTTGCTTTATTAGTTAAGTATGGAACGGGCAGACGCTCTCTTACGCGGCGAATGATAAGCTCAACGATTTTATGCTTTTCACTGCTGGTTAAGTTTGAGTGAAATACTTGCTGACCAATTTCTTCCGGCAAATGCAGCGCATGGAATACTAACGCGATGGCTTCATCCCACGCGTTGTCAGTACCATGCCCATAGTAAATGTTTGCATCATTAAAACGACTGACACCCCAACGTAGCATATCGCCAATAGTGCGTAATTCTGTTACCGCTTCATCAACAAAAATCTTATCCAAAATTCACTCCAACTTTTTAATTCCGATTCATTGTAACTGAACTCTATTCATATGGCATCGGATTCAATAAAATAGAGAGATGAATAAAAGCAAAGATAATGATGATTTGGCTCTTTTTGCTGAGCTTACAAAAGGCATGAAACCTTTTCAGCAAAATAAGCGCCATTTCACTACGGCTCCTAAAGACCGAAAAATAATTGAAGAGAAAGAACAGCAGCTACATGCAGATAGCTATTTCTCTGACACCTATCAGCCCCTTTTGCCGGTAAACGGCCCGATGAAGTGGGCCAGAGATGATGTGGACAGCTATGAGGTCAAACGCCTACGCCGTGGTGACTACATGCCCGATCTACTATTAGATCTGCACGGTATGCGCCAAACCGAGGCCAAACTAGAGCTTGCCGCATTAATCCAGGCCTGCATCAAACAGCAGAGCCATTGCTGCTGCATTATGCATGGCCATGGCACCGGTATTTTGAAACAAAATATCCCAATGTGGCTTGCACAACATCCCCATGTAAAAGCCTTTCATCAAGCGACCAAAGAATGGGGCGGCGATGCGGCCTTGTTGATTCTTATCGACATTGGTGACCAACCCTATCGCCGCTAATACATAAGTGGATAAAAATCAGCCAATAAAAAAGTGAGTCTTCTATATATTAGAATGACTCACTTTTTTATAGTGCTAACCCCGTTCAGTTCGCGTTAGCTAATTGAGTGCGGCGCGTGCTGCCAAACCAAGGTATTTCGGTTATTTTGTCTTTCAATCAAGGTAACTCCCGAAGTGGCAAACAACGGCGGCTCGATACCTGGAACCAATTCACTCACCAAATAACCTAATAGCGGCATGTGAGCTAACACTAACACATTTTCTGCCTTATATTGCTCAGCGTAGGCAAGTACGAGATGAGCGACTTGCTCAGGATCTCCCGAAGGCACTAATTCATCTAAGGTTATCCATTTAGAAGGCTCTGGAAAGTGTTTACTGACCTCTTGCCAGCTTTGCTGCGCCCTTAAATAAGGGCTCACTAGCACTAAATCAAATTGCTTGATAGTGAGTCCTAACCAATTACTCATCAGTTGGGTGTGGTGACGTCCGTTATCAGTGAGTGTGCGTTCTCTATCAGAATGAGCGCTATAACCCGCTTCTCCGTGACGCATTAAAAATAGCTGCATGCTGCTGGCTACTCCCGATTCTTTATTGTTATGCTTTAATTGTAGTCCGAATCCATGCGCCAACATACCGTTATTTAGTTATTAATTAGTCGAATAGATATCTAGCAACTAAAATGTTTTTTAAAAGGCTAAGCGCTTTAGCTGAACGAGAGTGACAATTTTTAGCCAAAAATCAGTTTATTTTTAAGTTTACAGCCGTTGTGTTTGAAGATACGCCAAAATGATGGCAAGTTAACTCAATAAATTGAATTAACAATATTTTACTCAAACAGTTACTACTCAAAGCGTTACGTTTATTGGTTTTGCCTAAATGTTGGCACGGAAGCGGCTTAGTCACCCACTTGCCTCTTCCAGATACTGGAGTCATACCTTGCCCAAAGCTAAACAGATAACAACCAGCCCAAATGATCACAGACACTATCGCCATTTAACACTTAAAAATGGTTTATCTGTACTACTGGTTGAAGATCAAAAAGCCACTCAAGCAGCGGCATCGATGGCAGTGGCGGTTGGCCACTTTGACGATCCTATCGCACGTCCTGGTATGGCACACTTTCTTGAGCACATGCTGTTTTTAGGTACCGAGAAATATCCTGATTCTGGGGAGTATTCTGCATTTATCAATCAGCACGGCGGAACCAATAACGCCTGGACAGGTACAGAACACACTAACTTTTTTTACAGTATTCACGCTGACCAGTTTGAAAATTCACTCGATAGATTTAGCCAATTCTTTATCGCGCCACTGTTTAATATCGATTTAGTGGATCGAGAACGGCATGCCATTGAATCTGAATTTAGTATGAAGCTAAAAGATGATATTCGCAGAGTATACCAAGTACAAAAAGAGACGGTGAACCCAGCGCACCCTTTTTCAAAGTTTTCAGTAGGTAACCTCAAGACACTAGCAGGAGAAGAGAGTCTGTTAAGGCAGGAACTACTTGATTTTTATCAAGCCAAATACTGCGCCAGCGTGATGACCCTGTGTTTAGTTGCGCCAAAATCATTGGATGAACTTGAGTCACTCGCTATACAATACTTTAATGAGATTAGTGATCACGCTCCTGTCGAAAACTACCCAGATGTATCGATTTATCTACCAGAGCAACTGCAAGCTCAAATCAACATTTTGCCTCTTAAAGAACAAAAGCGTGTCGCAATTACTTTTGCCCTCCCCGCTCTAGAACCGTTTTACCAACACAAGCCGCTGACTTTTATCAGCCATTTATTAGGCTATGAAGGTAAAGGAAGCTTATTGTCCTATTTAAAAGAACGAGGACTTGCCAATAACCTGTCCGCCGGTGGCGGCGTTAACGGTTACAACTTTAAAGACTTCAATATCAGCATTCAGCTTACAGACCGCGGTCTTGCAGATTTACATACTGTTATTGAATCAACATTTGAATATATCGAGTTAATCCGTACTGAAGGTTTACAAGCATGGCGCTACGATGAAAGGGCTGCCTTACTAAGAGTTGCATTTCAATATCAGGAACAAGTTGACTCTCTCGATTTAGCCAGCCACTTGAGTATCAATATGCATCATTATGATGTTGAGGATATTATTTACGGTGATTACCGTATGGACGGCCTCAGAATAGCGGAAACTGAACAGCTTTTGGCACTTATGGTACCGTCTAACATGCGACTACAGTTAATTGCTGCAGAGCTAGATACCAATACAAATGCCGCTTGGTATCATTCCCCTTATCAGATAAAAGCAATTCCAAGCAAAGATATTAGCCGTTGGTCAAAGCCTGTTATCCGTGACGAGCTTTGTTTACCGCCTAAAAACCCTTTTATCAATAAAGAGTGTGTTGCTCGACCCGATAAGAGTCAATCGGCAGTACCCACAGTAGTTGCACAAAAAGCGGGTTATCGTATATGGCACCGTAAAGACGATGAATTCAATGTACCTAAGGGTCATTTGTATCTGTCACTTGACTCGGCTCAAGCTGCTGCATCTCCAAGGCATGCCGCATTGACCCGACTATACGTTGAAATGTTACTCGACTATTTAACAGAATATACCTATCAAGCAGAAGTGGCGGGTCTCAGTTATAATATCTATCCTCATCAAGGAGGGATCACCCTGCATCTAACTGGTTTCACAGGCAAACAAGAAGCCCTGCTTGAGCTGGTTATCGCAAAAGCCAGAGAACGTAACTTCACCCAAAGCCGTTTTGATCTAATTAAACGTCAAATTTTACGTGCTTGGTATAATCAGTCTCAAGCCAAGCCAATCTCACAGCTCTTTACCAGCCTAACGGTAACCCTACAAAAGCGCAGTTTTGAGCCTTCAAGAATGGCTGAGATCCTCGAAGAAATCACCCTCGATGATCTACATGATCATGTTAAAAGCTTCTACGAGAAAATTCATTTAGAGGGACTCGTTTATGGTGATTGGCTAAAGAGTGAAGCCAAAGTGTTAGGCGAGCGATTAGAAAGAATCTTGTCGCTAGTAACAACCCCGAGTAAAGAGTCATCTCGTGAGCTTATCGACCTGTCAAACAAAGGCAGTCTGTTACGTGAGATCCCTGTTTCTCATCCAGACAGTAGCATTATTGTGTACTACCAGTCCGATGTTGCGACGCCTGAAACCATGGCACTGTTTAGCCTGCTAAACCACACCATGTCGTCGACCTTCTTTCATGAGTTGCGAACCCAGCGTCAACTAGGCTATATGGTCGGTACAGGCTATCTCCCTTTGAATCGCTACCCCGGTATTATTTTCTATATTCAATCTCCCACCTCTGGACCTAAGCTATTGCTAGAAGCAATAGATGAGTTTATTGCCGACTTTGCTTATGCCGTTTTGCAAATAACCAATGAGCAGTGGGAATCAACTAAACTCGGTCTCATCAATCAAGTGCTAGTAAAAGACTCGAGCCTTAAAGTTCGTAGTCAACGTTATTGGTCGAGTATCGGCAATAAAGACTACAAATTTAATCAAAGAGAGTGTGTTTCAGAGCAAATAAAACAGCTCACTCGTGCTGATTTGATCAAGTTTATTATGCAGAAGATGCGTACAAAACACTGCGATCGCTTAGTCTTGTTTAGTACTGGTGACTCACATTTAGAGCAGCCACCTTTAGAATCAGACAAAATGATCACTGATCTGCGAGCATTTAAGCAAGGTGCACAGCAATTTGATTATTAGAACATTTACTTAATAAAAATATTTAATAAATATGCAATTATGTCCAAGCACACCTTTTAGCTTAAACACCATAAAATTCAACTTAACGCAGGCCTTTCATCTAAAAAGTGACACCTAAGTAAGGTATTACTCTACCAAGGCAACGATATAAAGTTTAACTTACATATGGATATGAGAGGTAAGAATGATTATCAGCTACATTTACCACCCAAGGTTTTGACAATGCAGTCACTTTCTGAAAAAGTGGGGATAACAAACAGTTGCCTGTCAAAACTGGCTAATAATCAAACAAAAAATATGCCTAAAACTCTATTAAAAATAGCGACTTTCCTCCTCTTTACCATTTTTATGGCGAATTCCGCTGTCGCGTTAACGCTTAACTCCATTTCTTTAGGTGTCCCGGACGGTTTATCCCAAAGCAATGTCACATCCATTGTTGAAGATGCTGATGGCTACATCTGGATTGGAACCGTTAATGGCCTTAACCGATATGACGGTAAAGAGTTCCGCCATTATTTCCCCTCGCCTGAGAACGAGTTACCTAGCGCATTTATTCGCAGCCTATTTATCAGTGAGCAAGGTGTGATGTATATAGGTACAGATAAAGGCCTCGCTGTTTATGACAAAAATAAAGGAGTTATTACTTCATCTAAAGAGTTTGGTTTAGAGATAAATGAGCCTATATGGTCTATTTATAAAAATGATAATAACATTTATTTAGGAACAGAAAGCTCTGTATATGTTGTAAATAGTACCACTCTAAATATCAAAAAAAGATTTATAGGTAATTACTCAGGTGTAAAGCAGATTATCCTGAAAAATGATGATATCTACATAAGAAATTATGACGGCAACATTTTTAATATCAATACACCAGAAAACATAATAGCAAAAGGTGTAAATGACATCATTAAAAAAGAAAGAATAATATACTTCATGACAAACAGTGGAGTTTACAGCTATACAAACAATATCATGAAAAAAATAAACGACAGTGTATTCTCTAGTTCTACTATTTATAACGAAAACATCCTCGCCTTATCAAAGAGCTCGATTTACCAATTAATAGCAATCGACAAACCTAAACTTATTGGAAAAATTAACATACCAGAACACAGCTCTGATTACTCTAGATTAATTCGAGGGAAAAACAAAACTTTCATATCAAATCAAAATGACGGACTTATTATTATTGATGATAATAATAACTTAGTTAAGAAAAAAGAAGTACCAGGAGGTAATGTTTGGTCTATATCTAATGACTCACAGTCAAACCTGATTATATCAAGTGATGATCCTTACATTAAAGTTTATGATGAAAACTTCAACTTGTTCAAAACTTACGATTCAGAAGTCCTTGGTCCTAAATCAGCAACTTCACTAGGAGATAAGCTATATATCGCAAGCAATAATGGCTTAATATCAATAAATAGAAGCAATAACAATATCGTGAAAATTGTCGACGGCACATTTTTCGTAGCTAAAACAGATAATATTGAAAAAAGTATCATTGTTGGTTCCAGTATAGGGGAACTACTCTTTTACCACCCTGAAAATGATAAAATAGAAAAACTTACTATTGACAAAGGTAATCCTATATTTGATATAAAAGAATATAGTGGAACATTAATAATAGCCACTCAAGGTGGTATTTACCAGTTAAAAAATAGAGTTGTAACAACACTATATGATAAGCAAATAGTTATAAGCATGGAAGTTATAAATGATGAGCTTTTTTTTGGAACAGCCACTAGCTTAAAGAAGTTAAACTTAAAATCAAACATTACAAGTACTGTTCATTCTAGCAAAAAGCCCATATTCTCAATATCACATACCAACAAGTTAATAGTTGCATCATCACTAAATGAAATCATCCTTTTCAATAATGAAACGAATTCCGTTTCAATTTTAAACAGGGAGCTTGGCGTACAAGATGAATACAATGTCCACGCAATATTTGCTAACAAAAACTATATTCTTATAGGTGGTATTTCAGGAGTAAGTTTAGTTTACAAAAAAAGTTTAGATGAGTATAATTTACTACAAACACCACCAAAAGCAAATTTAGAAGATCTTTTGATTTTTAACATTAGAGAGGCGACCAGTGGAAATGTATTGAACAAGCCACTATCAAAATCTAGTTATATAAAGTTAAAATACTCTGATTACCCGTTTACAATTACTTTCAACAGTCCAAGCAGTAATTTTAAAAACATTAATTATGCCTATAAAATGCAAGGACTTTCTGATACCTATATTCACTCAAAAGGTACGAATTCTGCTACCTACACCAATTTATCTCCTGGCGATTATCAGTTTTCAATCTATGCTATCGACCCTGTTACCGGAAAACATGGAGAGGTTCGTAAGTTAGATATTGAGATTACCCCCCCTTGGTGGCTCTCGACGACAGCCAAGTTTATCTATTTTCTATGCTGCTTATTCGTTTCAATATTAATTGTGAAAACAATATTACGTCGCCGAGAAATTCAAATCCAAATAGCTAAGAGCGAAGAACGGTTAAAGCTTTCTTTATGGGGTAGTGGCGATGAAATGTGGGACTGGGACATTGAAACTGGCCAGATTTATCGCTCAAATATTTGGGGATCATTGGAATTCCCTCAAGATGGTCAACGCTCTGGCAGTGAGGGAGAAGAGAGTAACATTCATCCAATGGATCAAGAGCGCGTTCGTGAAGCATTAAACAAACATTTTTACGGCGAGACAGATCATTTTGAAGCCGCCTATCGTGTTAAAGGTAAGAATAATGAATGGGTTTGGATTTTAGACAGAGCAAAAATCGTAGAGCGTGATGAAGATGATAATGCCCTACGAATGACGGGTACAATTAAAAATATCAGTAACTTTAAGCAGGCTGAAGAACAATTAAGGCTATTTGAGCGAGCAATTCAGAATATTTCCGAAGGTATGTTCATACTGGATCGAGACTTCAAATTTGTAGAAGTTAATGAAGCATGCTGTGATTTGGTGATGCAAAGTAAAAACGATTTTATTGGTAGTCTATTTAATTTCGATCTTTACCCAGACAGTTACTCGGAACAGATCCGCACCATTTTGAAACAGCAGGGGCGCTGGAATAACGAAGTCGAATCAACTCGTGGCAACGGTACTAGCTTTTTAATGGAGCTCTCTATCGATGCTATATATGATGAACAAGGTGAACTGTCTCACTATGTAGGGGTATTTTCTGATGTCAGTCGTCGAAAACAGCAAGAAGAGGAGCTGAGAAAGCTCACCAATAATGACCTGTTAACTAATCTCCCTAACCGTTCCAACTTAATGGTAACCCTAGGTAACTTAGTAAAAAGAGACTCTCACCATACGTTAATGGTACTCGATTTAGATAATTTTAAGAAAATTAATGATTCTTTAGGTCACCAGGTCGGTGATGAATTACTTATTCAAGTGTCAGAGCGAATTCAAGTCGCCGTCCCTAGCCATACTAGTATATATCGCCTTGGCGGAGATGAGTTTGCCATCCTAGTTGATAAAAACCCCGATATTGGTACCAGCGCAATCATAGCTAAAAATGTCATTCATGCTTTCGAAGCACCTTTTGATTTAAGTAAAGAAAGAGTCGTCGTGGGTTTAAGTATCGGCATTGTGCTGTACCCTGAAGATGATCAAAATGAACAAGCATTGTTAAGAAAAGCAGACATTGCCATGTATCATGCAAAATCTGCTGGTGGTAACCGATATCAGTTCTACTCAGAGTCGCTTAATAAGAATGCAATCAGACAGCTTGAAGTTGAGAACCTCATTAGAGAGGGGCTCAAAGATGATCTATTTGAAGTCTACTATCAACCAAAGGTCGACCTTAAAACTGGCCATATGGCGGGCATGGAAGCATTAGTTCGCTTAAACCACCCAGAACACGGCCTCATTCCACCTAATAAGTTTATTCCACTTGCTGAAGAGAATGGCCTAATTGTCGAAATTGGTGATCTTGTGTTGAAAAAGGCTTGCTTTGCAGCGCAAAAATGGCGTTCACAAGGTTTATTTAACGGTCGAGTCGCCGTCAATTTATCGTCAAAACAGTTCGCATTACCTGATTTACAACAGCGAATTGAGTCAATTTTACGTCTAACTCAATTACCAGCCGCTAATCTTGAACTGGAAATAACAGAAGGCACCGTTATTAAAGAGCCTGAAAAAGCCATTAAAGTTATGCAGCAATTATCTAAAATGGGGGTCAGTCTAGCCCTCGATGACTTTGGTACGGGTTACTCTTCCCTCTCTTATTTAAAACGATTCCCTATCCACACGCTAAAGATAGATAAGGCTTTTGTGGATGATATTGATAAATCTGACCGTGATTTAAAAATGGTTGATTCAATTATCACTATCGCCCATAACATGGGGCTTTCAGTCGTTGGCGAAGGAGTTGAAGATGCTTCTCAGCTCAGTATATTACGCGCGTTAAAGTGTGAAGAGATCCAGGGGTATATTTTCAGCAAAGCGGTTACAGAACCTGAATTTACTCAGCTACTGCTCAACGACACCACCGAGCACCCCATCTCACAACTTAACGCAAATAGAGGTTAACAAGGCAAGTCAAAGCGTACACGCAAAACAAACATTGGCACAACAACTGCAACAACCTTCTCATAAGTCAAAAAATATTACTTTATATTTAAAACTCTACGAGAAGGTACACAATGAAAACAATTATTAAAGGTTTAGTTACTTCAGTTGCAGTTACATGTGCCCTACCAGCCTTTGCTTCTATGAATACTCAGCAGTCTCAACTAAGTCATGATGATCTAATTGCTCATAAACAAGTATTAGAATTAACTGGCATCCCACACATGAAATATAAATCGATACAAACTGCTGGTATTCCACATATCAAGTATGAGCCACTACAAACTGCTGGTATCCCACATATTAAGTTTAAACCTGTACAAACTGCTGGTATCCCACATATTAAGTTTAAACCTGTACAAACTGCTGGTATCCCACATATTAAGTTTAAACCT